>DTSG01000436.1 GCA_012965455.1 Planctomycetaceae bacterium
CAAAAATACGTCGACTTGAATTTCACGATCTCGGTACAACAGATTCCTGAGGAAGCGATATTCACGCGTTGGTCCACCAGCGATCAGGAGCACTCGGTTTCGGCGTGTGACGATTTCAACCGTTCCGGACTTTTGGTTATCGCGAGGATTGTTGTCGTCTTTCGGAGGCTGAATCCGAACGATGTAGTCACGTTTTCCTTCAAGGCTGTCGTCGGGATTAATCTCAAATTCTACTGGTCGAGTTTGACCGTCGCTGCCAAGATCCCACTGGGTCTGTTCTTCGACGGTGTTCTGTGACTCATCGTCAACGGCAATCCCTGCGGGTCGGCTAATCAGTTCAACGGTTACCGACGTGTTTTCAAACCCGAACGCTTGGATATATCCGGTAATTTTGAAGTTGTCGCCCGGATAGACTCGCTGCGGTGCTTCCATGTCAACGATGCGGACATTCTTGGCTTGTTTATCACTGCCAATACCGATTGGATAGAGAGGGATTTGGAATCCACGTGCGACTCTAGCAGCGGCTTCGAGTGATTCGCCGGAATTGTTGCGGCCATCAGTATAAACGACGATACCAGCGATCGGCCCGCCGCGTTCTTTGGTGACGAGATATTCAATCGCATCGCCTAGTCTGGTTTTCGTACCGCGCGGTGAAAGCGCGGATGCCCAATCAACATCTGGTAGATCGAACTCAGGATTAGCAACATCGGGATTAGTGGAAACTTGGGTCAGATCGGGCGAAGTGATTCCTAGCGTGTCGGTGAAGGACAGTTCCGGATGCCGCAGATTCCCAACGCCGACAACAACGACTGCCGCAATAGCGAGGACTACACCGCTCAACAGCGACCAGGCACCTGTTTCGTTTTGTTGATTGTGTCGAGCGCGGAATAAGTAATACAGCAGCGACAGAATTGCTACCGCAAGCAGTGCTAATCCGATTTGAACAAGTTTACGTACGTTGGCAACAACCTCGGCATTGAGTCCATTTGCTTGGCCTGTTGATTCTCGAGCAACTCGCGGGAAGGCAGCGATTTCCGTAGGTCGCACATCCTCTGAGAAACGATAGACGAGTACGTCATGCTTTTCTCTTAAGCCTTGAATGGTTTCACCTTCGGCTAGTTCTTGGACCACGTGGGCAATTCGATTTACTTGTGTCTGATCACTGTCATCTCGAAGTCCCATACTTTGACTTGTATCCACAAGTACATGCACGCGGGAATTCTTGACGATAGTTTCTTCGGTAAGTCGTTCCAAATTCAAGTAGAAGAATAGGATGCCGACAAGCGCAGCGACTCGCAATAGGATCAAGGTAAAGGCCGTTGATTTGCGCAACTCGATCGCATCGCGGCGATACATCCACACAACGTAGGCGACCAATAATGCACAAATAAAAACCAACAGTAGCCAATGCCAAGCTTCGGTAAGTGCATGTATACGGGTAAACTGAAGTCGGGTTTGTTGCACTTGAGCGAACATGTTGGTCAGATCTAGGTTGTTGCGGAGGGAGTTCAGCAGAGTATTCATGACTTACTCCCAACCACGGGGTGGTAACTAATGAGGTAGGCCAGGAATTGTTCGCCAAGTAATCCGGCTAGCAATAGCAACATGATCCAGAAACTCGCGGTTCCACCCGCTTGCTGAATCGCGCTTCCGAGGAAGTCATCAAGGTCATTGAGTTCGATACGGATAGGGTTCAAATTTGCGATTAGAGTTTGTCGATTGATGATCGTTGTATCACCTTCGTGGGATTCGACATTTAACGCGAATCGCTGTGCTTCGAAGTTGCCATCGGTTCGTTGGTAGATGACATCGTAGATTCCACTGGTGCCGGTTTTATCACGCTGTGACGACTGGTCTGGCTGGCCGAGATCAGCAGTCATAATCGGGGATTGCGGATCGAGTTGAGTGGCTTGCACCTGCTCAATTGGCCGCGTTGTTGGATCGTCGGACGGAGGTAGGAAGACAACGTCTTTGCGAAATTGAGAGATGTCCAGTGGTATGCGAAGCGGCGAACCGACTTGACGCTGGTCAAGCAGACGTTGGTTGGAAGTTAGGTGCGCATGGAGTTTAAGCGTGACGACGACGAAACTTGGGTCTTGACTCCAGTTATTCCAATCAGCACTCAGTGTGCTGAGAAAACTGACGACGCGTCCTTGGCCAAAGGTTTGCTCGACGGCGAATGGCTGTTGGTTGTGCAAGCGGCAAATGACACGGGCGGTTGAGTCATCGGCAGGTATCCATTGCGGATCTGCTTGAATATATTGGTCAATCTTAACTCGTCGAATCAGCGGGTTACGTTCGTTTAGAAAGAAATCAAAGATGGGGTGGTCTTGGATATCAAGATGTGGTGTGGTTTCGTCAAGTGGAGGCACAAGTAAGGCAGGACCGGCCAATCGTACTGGCAATAACCCCTGCCCTTCTTTGTAAAGTTGATCGTTATAAAATTGGATGTCCATCTGATCGCCCGCGAAAATTGCCAAGCCACCACCGGATTTCACATATTGTTCTAGGTTCGCGATTGCGTCGGCATCGAGTCGGGCCACATCCATCATGTAAATGGCACTATATTTCCCAAGTGCATCTGGTGTCGTGTCACGCAAGAACTCAACAGGTTGCACATCGGGAATGATCCCAGTATTTGTCAATTGGCTAGGACGAAACACACTCGTTAGAAAGTACTCATTTCGTTTTCCGGGTGAGCCATCAATTAGTAGCACATGGTCGCCGTCCGCAAAATCGAGCACTGCCCAGCGGCGATTATCCGCTAGTAATGAATCCTCTGGGAGTTGGGCATCGACCACGTGTTGCCCACCCTCGGGGAAGAACACTTGGACGCGTTTGGTGACTGTCTCGCCCGGTTCAATGGCGTCAATGACGAGTAGTGGCAACTCGTCGATTTGGCCAACTAACGACGCTGGTTCGTTGGAATCGAGTTGACTGCGAGCATGGAATATCGAGCGTATTTGGACTTGTACTTTTGTGGCGACTTGCTTGCCGTAGTTGTGGACTTGCAAATGCATAAACAACGGGACGCCCGCGACCCGCGTGTCATCAGCCGGAGACAGTCCAATGATGGCTAAGTTATTCTCCGCCGCTGTGGCGCAGTCGACAAAATGAATTTCTTCGGATTCTCCTGAAATTACAGATAACGCCTCTTGGACTTGGGGGGTATCGCCCCATTCGTTTTTACGGAAGTCCGAGATGACATAGACGTTGCGATGTTGATCTGAATTCAGTGGCAGTAAGTGGTGTAGCATCTCTAATGCGGCGACCGGACTGGTGGCAAGTTGTGTGACTTGAATTTCTTCTTGTCGGTCGGAAAGTTGGGTTGAAAAATTCGTGTCGACGTAGGCACCCGAAAAATCGGCTAGTTGTTGTGCTAATTGTTCGGCGGTTTCTGCAGTCGCGGTTACCGAGTTAATGTCAGCTCGGGAAAATCGTATTAGCGTGAAGCGTTGGTTGTTGAGTTGACTGGCACGCAGGCCGATGCGGTCGATGATTTTTGAGGCAGTGTCAAAGGCCGACTGACCACTGGCCGTTTCTGACATGGAATAGCTATCGTCGAGTAATATGAAATGATGCGTTTCACGGCCGCCGAACCGATTGAGCCAACTGCTTGCCGGGTCCCATTGTGCCAACATCGCAACGATAATCGCAACGATAAACATCCGCAGGAGGAGCAACAGTAATTGTTTTAGCCAGACCCAACGGCGATGCTTTTTGTAACTCGCTAACAAAAAATCCATGGCAGCCCACTCGACGCGACGATGCCGCATCATGTTGATCAAGTGGATCAACAGCGGGGCTAGGGCAATCAAAAAGCCCCACGTAAGTGCTTGGAAGGTAAAGTTCATTGGGTGAATAGCGTTGGATGTAAGGATGTATTTGGTGGAATGGGGTTAGCTGCGGTGATGGCCAAGGCGGCGACTGAGGTATTTAGCTAGTACGGCGTCAAGTGGGTCACTGGTGCGGATGAGGGCATAGTCAACTACATTGCTAGCGCACTGGCGGCGAACGTCAGTTAGGAATTCGTTCAGGGCTGCGAGGTATCCTTCGCGGAGGGCGCGGGGGTTGCAGTTGAGGAAATCATCTGATTCAAGACCATCAAACCGCATGGCGCCGTTGAATTCAAAGTCTAGTTCATCGTCATCAAGTACATGGAAAACGAGAATATCATGGCCTCGTTGGCGTAGGAGTTTTAGCCCTTTTATCGTGCCTTCGGTGTCGCCGAGTAGATCAGAAATTAGCATGATCATGCCGCGGCGAGGTACCGTTTCTGCGACTTCTCGGAGGACTGCATACATGTCCGTTTTGTCGGAGGGCGATTGTGTGTCAAGGCTGTCAATGACGCTGTGAATGTGATTGCGTTTGCTGCGAATAGGTACTCGCATGCGTATCTTTTCGTCAAAGGTAATACATCCCACCGCATCTTGTTGCTGTAGCACAAGGTAGGAAAGACTCGCTGCGATGGTGGCAGCGTATTCAAATTTGTTTAATGGTCCGTTGCCATATTGCATGCTGTGCGAAACATCGACGACCATGGTACAGCGGAGATTAGTGTCTTCTTCGAATTGCTTTACCACTAGACGGTCTTGTCGGGCCCACACTTTCCAATCGACATGGCGCAGGTCGTCCCCCGGCACATATTCGCGGTGCTGTAGAAACTCCACCGATTGACCAAAATACGGGCTACGATGCATGCCAGAGAGAAACCCCTCGACAATATGTCGTGCGCGAAGATCTAATCGTGTAATCCGGCGGATTGCTTCAGGATGCAAAAATCTTTTGGAATCGGGCATCGTTCGTTAGTTCATCTTCTTTGCTGGGGGTGACTTCGATTAACTGTTCAATGATGTCATCAGAGGTCATGCCGTCACTCTCGGCGGCAAAATTAACTGTGATACGGTGTCGTAATACGGGTTTGGCTAGTGCTTGGATATCTTCGGTGGCAACATGTGTGCGGCCATGCAGCAAGGCACGTGCTTTTCCACCGATAATCAAAAACTGCACGGCTCGAGGTCCGGCGCCCCAAGCAACGTTTTCGGTAATGAAATCGGGAATACCCTCGCGGCCGATACGAGTTTGGCGAACGAGTGACAACGCGTAGCGAATGACGTGTTCACTGACAGGGACCTGTCGCACCGTTTGTTGTAGCGAAATGATTTCTTCGCCGGAAAGAATCGAATCAACCGCATCGGCTGGGCCGGCTGTGGTTTTCCGAGCAACTTCAAATTCCTCATCGAAATTAGGGTAGTCCACAAAAATCTTGAACATGAAGCGGTCTTGTTGGGCTTCTGGCAGCGGATAAGTTCCTTCTTGTTCGATCGGGTTTTGCGTTGCTAAAACAAAGAACGGTTGCGTTAGTTTGTGTCGTACACCGCCAACCGTGACTTGACGTTCTTGCATCGCTTCCAGTAGTGCTGCTTGGGTTTTGGGAGGTGTACGATTGATTTCGTCGGCCAAAATCATACTGCTGAAAATGGGACCTTCCAGAAATCGTCGTTCACGGGATCCAGTCGATTTATTTTCCTCGAGCACTTCTGTACCGGTAATGTCCGCAGGCATCAGGTCAGGTGTAAACTGAATTCGGCTAAAGGAAAGGCTAAGCGTATCAGCGAGTGTACTAATCAAGAGAGTCTTAGCTAGTCCAGGGACACCTTCCAGCAGACAATGGCCTTGGCTGAACATCGATATCAATAATTCTTCAATGACATCTTGCTGTCCAATAATAACTCGGCTGAGTTGAGTGGTAATCTTTTCTCGAGCGTCCGCTAATTGTTTGACGGATTCTGAGTTAACGCCGATCGGTTGTTCCTGGTTGTCGCTTGCCATGATGTCGTTCATCCTTTGCGAGGCACTAAATGGAAGTGAAAATTAACATTGAAATTGGTAAATGAATCCATACAGGATACCCTGTTCATACCCTGCTTGACTAGCATTGCGCCAATAATATTTTGCGGTGATTCTGTTGACAGGAAGTAGCATGGCGACCGCACTCACAACAGCTGCGATGCTAAGGCTTGGGTGCCGGTTTGGGCAGCGGCTTGGGTGCCGGTTTGGGCAGCGGTTTGGGGGCACCAGGGCGGATTTGAATCGGAATGGGAACACGTTGAATTCTTTGTTGAGGAAGTTGTTTAACCGGCAACGGTTTTATGGCTGGCCCCCCTTCGGCATCCTTCTTCTCGGCTTTATTGAGTTCGATCGCACGGCTAGCGTTTCCAAAGGCATCAAAGAATCCCCGCGTAAACTGATTGAACGAACTTTCACTGGCTGGTATTGAGTTGGCAAGCATCCGTACAGGCGCGGCGGGATAGGTTGGGTCGGCGGAAAGCTCGAATTCGTAAATGTGATTCTTATCAGCAACAACGGTGACCTTGTTCTCAGCAGGCTCTGCAATGACGTTGAAGATACGGATGTACCCAGGGATTTCGCGAGGCGGCATCAGCAAACGCCCGTCACGCTTGTCGATACAGAAAACTTCGCTGCGAATTGATCCTTGGGTTCGATTTTGAGTACTAGTGGGATTGAGTTGACGGATGAACGCTAGGACCGGTGAGTTGGGTGACTGTGCCAGCGGCAGCCCCCAGGACTCGACGGAAGCGGGAGTTTGCCACAAGAATTCGCCGGTCTGTTTGTCGAGACAGTAAATATTGCCATTGATCAGTTTCGTTTGTAATCCGACCGAGGGTAAACTGATCCCGCGTGAACTCTGACTGCGATTGGGGATCACGAGAAATCGATTTTGGTACTCAATGACATAGAGGTTGGATAGTTGCGGTTCGGCTTTGAGTGTTTTTTGGACGACAACTTCTCCAGACAACAGGTCGCGGATTTCAAATTTCCCGTTTTGTTGCATGACAGCTAATTTGTTGTCCAAAAGCTGTCCACGAATTCCGGTGGGGTAACTAACCTGCCACAGTAATTTACCAGTGGAGACGTCTTCGAGTCGGAGTGTGATGTCGCTACCTTTGATAACGTACCCGAGTGCTTTGAAACCGCTGACTTTCCAGCGTTCACTGGATGCCACCACCGTACTTGCTGTGTCGTTTTCGTCTTGTTCTTCACCCTCGGCGGCGACAATGATGTTTCCATCGATTAAGCTAAGCGACAGTGGTTTATGTTGTGGGTTGTTCGAACGAGGTGGGATGATGACGACTTTGTCGCCTTCGGTGTAAATCTCACTTCCAATCGGTACGCCGTTGCGGACCCAGATGGTGTCACCGGTAAGTGGGTCGACACAGTAGAGGTCTTCTTGGTTCTGAAAGACGATTCCCAGTAGGCTGATCGAACCGCTCATGCCTAGCCGCCGACCGGCATTGTCGATGGCGTGGTAGCGTCGAGTGCCCCACGGCGTGGTTGAGACTCTCGATCTTACCGGTATCGGCGACGATGGGTTGGCATTGGGTCCAAGGATGGAGCGCCGCCAGAGGATCGCTTCACTGGGGTCGCTTTTGGCGCTGAGCAAGTCAATGGCAAGCATCTCACGTCCGACAAAAGTAAACATGTAGTGTCCCATGACTTTGGCATAGGCCACCTGATACTGTGTGCCAAATATCTGCCGCCCGCGGTGTAGCGAAACTTGTTGCGTTATATTGCCGTTGGGGTCGCGTAATGTGATCGCGTTCTTTTGCTGGTCATAGCCAACTTGAGTACCTTGATTCCAAGGTCCAGTAACCTCCAAAAGTTGGATATTGTAGATTCGCTGGTAACTGGGAAATTCTCCCTTGGTGTCGGTCGTTTTTGACACAGTCGTGAATCCTTGAGGCCACTGTCGATCGTCATCGCGAAAAGCCTTAAACTCATCACGTTGTAACTCGGTATTTCGCAATTCGATCCCCGTCATGTCCTCAAACACCGGTTCGTTAGGCCAGCGTTTGGCGATGGCTTGGAAATGTTGAGCTGCCAAGGCGTGTTGATTACTCAACGATAGTAGTTTAGCGAGGTAAACCATAGTGGTCCGCTGTAGCACGTCGTCCGCGGCGTGACGCTGCAGGTGGATCAAGAGCATTTCTGCTTCGAGCATTTCGCGCGCGAAGCCAGCCTGCGTTTCAATTAACGCAATTGCCAATTCTAAACGGGCTTGTTGAGCGAGCGGGTGCGTACCGAAATACCTAGAAAAATCGCGCAGTTGATTGACGTTGGCCGTAGCAACGGCGGCCTGCAAAAACTCCGAAATACGATCTTCTATCTGCTGGCGTTGCTGTTCAGTGGCAGCATTAAGCAGTGTATGCAATTGCCCTTGCACCAAACGGTCAATGCGGACGTGGACGCCGTCGCTGGAAAGTCGCAGGGCCGCTGTTACGTGTGCTGAGATATCCGCCTGTTTGCTCGAATGTTCAATGAGTTCCAAATAGGTCTCAAAGGACCCTGTGATTTGGCCAGCTTTACGTTGGCCTTCCGCTTTGGTCTGCAGGTATTCTTCGAATTGTCCCATCGTCAAAGTAAGTTCTTGTAGTTCCGGCCCTAACGATTGGTAACTCGCGTAATCCGCCCGCAACAACGAAATCATTGTGCGGATCATCAATTGCTCAATTCCCAAATCGTTGGGCGCAAGTTCTGCGGTGCTCCGCAGCACAACCAACGCTTCGTCATATAGTTCCC
>DTSG01000437.1 GCA_012965455.1 Planctomycetaceae bacterium
GGACTTGATGGAATCAGCTTTCCCTTGATTATGTTAACCACAGCTATCAGTGTGTTAGCTGTGGGAGCAAGTTGGTCGGTCAACAAACACCTGAAGGGCTATTGCATTCTTTTCCTGTTATTGGAAACGGGAATGCTAGGTGTTTTCTTAGCTCTGGATTTCTTCCTGTTCTATGTGTTTTGGGAAGTGATGCTGTTGCCGATGTACTTCCTGATTGGGATCTGGGGTGGACCGCGTCGTGAATACGCGGCGATCAAGTTCTTTCTCTACACGCTCCTGGGTAGTGTGCTGATGCTGATTGCGATCCTCGTGTTGTACTATAACAGTGACTTGAGGGAATTAGACCCTGCCCGGTTACTTGCCCTGAATGTTTCTGAGTCAGTGATCAGTCAGGTTCACTCCAGTGACATACCTGTTCATACATTCAATTTGCTGGCTTTGGCAGAGATTGGCCAAACCACCGACTGCTTTAGCCCGTCGGTTCAGTGGTGGTGCTTTTTGTTGTTGTTCATTGGATTCATGATCAAGGTACCTTTGATACCGGTGCACACCTGGCTGCCGGATGCGCACGTTGAGGCTCCGACACCCATTTCCATGATTCTTGCTGGTGTGCTGCTCAAGATGGGGGGCTATGGAATCATCCGTATCTGCTATCCGATCTGTCCCGCGGGTGGACTGGACTTGGCTTATCTCGTCTGTGGACTGGGTGTGGCCAGTATGATCTATGGAGCTTTTGCCGCGCTGGCTCAGAAGGACTTTAAACGGATGGTGGCTTACAGTTCGGTCAGCCATATGGGTTACGTTGTCCTGGGTTTTGGAGTCTGGACATTGATGGGTGACGGGGACTACTGGAAAATGGGAATTACCGGAGCGATGTTCCAAATGATCGGCCATGGGATTTCCTCAGCCGGAATGTTCTTTGTGGTGGGTGTCATTTACGACCGGGTGCATCATCGAAACTTAGATGAATTCGGCGGCCTGTACGGACTGATGCCGAGGTATACCGCTTTAGCGATTGGATTGTTCTTTGCCGGGCTGGGTCTGCCGGGGCTGTGTGGGTTTATCGGAGAAGTGCTCGTTGTCTTGAGTGTCTGGAAATTCAGTCCGCTGCTGGCCATTATATCGGCCAGTGTGGTCATCCTTACTGCCGGTTATATCTTATGGGCGATCCAGCGCGTTTACCTGGGACCGGAATACAAAGGGCCCCACGCTGAAGAGATTAAACCGATTAATAATCGTGAATTCTCAATCGGAGCCATTTTACTTGCATTTGCAATCCTGTTTGGCGTATTCCCCAACTTACTGATTCGTTACATGGACGATACGATCGATGCTCAGGTCACTTCGCTGAACCAGTGGCGAGTCAATTATGAAGCGGCAGCGGGCGAGGTGGATGAGTCAGAAGAGGCGGATGGCGATGAAGTAGCTGCCGTGGATGCTGATCGAACGGGTTCCGGTGACGAAGCAGGATTTGCCGTGAAAGTGGCCGATATCCGCGAAGACTCGAGAATTAATTTTCCAGCGAATATTCCACTAGAAATAGATTTGAAGTAACTCACAATGCAACCTAACGATTTTCAATCTCTGATTACTGCACTCACAGTAGATTCCGGTAACAGCGTGTTACTGTTTTTGCCTGAGATCACATTGAGTCTGTTTATTGCACTGTTCTTGTTAGTACGTTTGGTTACCCGTCGGATTGATTTGTTTTGGGTCGCTATCGTCGGCTCGATTGTTGGGCTTATATCATGTCGACCGTGGGAATTGGGATCCAGAACATTTGCCGGGGAAGAACTGTTCACCGGTTTATTAGTCCATGACGGTTTAACGATAGCACTGCGTTCGATCCTGATGGGTTTTCTTGTATTGTTCTTGATTTTTACCAGGATCTCCGGTGTGCCGGATCGTGAAGATGGCGCGGATGTCTATTCATTGATCTTTGGCGCTACATTGGGAATGTGTTTAATGGTCGCTGCTAACCACTTGCTGGTGGTCTTTTTAGCGATTGAAATGGCCAGCGTTCCATCCTACGTATTGGCGGCTCTGATCAAGGGGCGACGCCCCGGTAGTGCAGCGGGTCTCAAATATGCGATCTATGGTGCCGGCGCTGCTGGAATCATGCTCTACGGTATTTCATTGCTGACCGGATTGACAAGTTCCGCTCATTTACCAACGATCGCATTACAGCTCGCTGAGATTCTTCCTGATATGTCCGCAGCGGAGCAGGCTGTGCTCTGTTTAAGTGCGGTGATGATTGCAGCGGGTGTGGCTTTTAAACTGTCAGCCGTTCCCTTTCATTTTTGGGCTCCTGATGTGTTTCACG
>DTSG01000438.1 GCA_012965455.1 Planctomycetaceae bacterium
AGAGACTTAGCTCAAGGATTAATTTGGGTGGAAAGTGAAATCGATGACGTTGTTATTTCAGGCTATGTTGCCGACCCCACCTTCTTTCGTTCTCACACTCGCATGCAATTCCTGTTTCTTAACGGTAGGCATATCCGCGATCGTTCGCTACAACATGCGCTTGGTGAATCGTATCGAGGGTTGTTGATTCACGGTCGCTATCCGATTGCATTCTTGAAAATGGACATGCCAGCGGAAATGGTGGATGTTAATGTGCACCCCACCAAATTAGAGGTTCGATTTCAAGATAGTCGTAAGATGTATAGCCAAGTGCTAAGTACGATTCGGAATAAGTTCTTGGCGACAGACTTAACGGCACGATTTCGTGATACTGAGCAAGATGAAGAACAAGCCGTTTCGACAGACCAAGCGTCGGAAACAAACCAGCAGTTTGATTTTAAAGCTGCGGCGGCAACGAGTGATGCTTGGGGAATTGGTGATCGCTCACCACAGATGCCGGACAGTTTTCGTCAGGCGTTAGATCCGACAAATATTACATCCGCAACCTTGACCGAGCAGCCAACAGTTCCATCGCAAGTGCCGCATGAAACACCGGATAGCCCGGCTGTTCTCAACTCTGCCGGACGATCAAGTTGGGGGATTCAAGTACAGAATCGATATATTATTACCGAAGATGAACGCGGGATGCTCGTGATTGATCAACACGCGTTGCATGAGCGAATATTGTATGAACAAATTCGCAAAAAGGTGTTAGCCGGTGAGTTGGAGATTCAGCGATTATTGGTGCCGGAACCAGTGACCTTGGCGTCTGCCGAGTGTGCATTGGTGCTGGAGCAGCAAGATCAACTGCGACAGTTAGGCCTTGAAGTCGAAGCGTTTGGTGGTGATACAGTTTTAGTATCAAGTTACCCGGCTATGTTGCGTCGGGTCCGGATCGAGGAATTGTTGCGTAGCGTTATAGAAATTATGATTGTCGATGGTGATCAACTCGATAAACGAGATGTACTGGACGAACTGATGCATATGATGTCCTGTAAAGGTGCGGTCAAAGCGGGGGACTCTTTGACGCCGGATGAAATCGAATCGCTGTTAGAGTGGCGTTCGCTGTGCCAAGATTCGCATCACTGTCCCCATGGGCGGCCTACAAGCTTAGTTTTCACGCAAGACGAATTGGACAAGCGATTCCAGCGGACAGGCATTTAGAATATGTCATCGCGGGCCCTTTAATGGAAATGAAATTCCATATGGCAGGTAATTAGGCGAAAAATATGATCGTAAACGGGATCGTCGGTAGATGCTATCATATAACCGGTATGTAACACTGAATTTGACTCGATTAATGACTTCCGCATGGTCGAATGTAAGTAAAATAGATTCTAATTGTTGCAATATAACTCGTTGCTGGCCAGATATAACGGAGATGCGATTGTTCGTGAAAAACATGAGGTGCTCGTTGTGACAGAGACGGATGTTGAATCATCTTCCGTTATTTGCGTTAGCATTGGCCGTGGGCGACACAAGCAGGTGATCGCCGAGCATCGCCATTTGGTGGAGCAGGGTGCGCGGCTCGTTGAAATGCGTTTAGATTATATTCGTCGCAATGTCACATTAAAACGACTCCTTAAGGATCGCCCGTCACCAGTGGTGATGACGTGTCGGCGTCAGCAAGACGGTGGCAAGTGGGAAGGTACAGAAGAGAATCGGATTATTCTATTGCGAGCGGCGATTGTTGCAGGCGCTGATTATATTGATTTGGAAGAAGATATTGCCGACCAAGTTCCTCGGTACGGCGCGACAAAACGAATTATTAGCTTACACGATTTTGATGAGACTCCGCAGGATTTAGCGGCTATTCATGAGCGTCTCACTGTCAAAGATGCGGACATCGTTAAGATTGCCTGTTTAGCTAATTGCCCCAATGATGTAACCCGCATGCTGCAATTGCTCGAGTCGGTGCAATCGCAGGCTAGCAAGCTTTATGAAGCAACCACTGTACTCGAAGCACATCTGGGAAGGCAACCAACGGAGCAAGAACTAGCCGACCACATGCAAATACCGTTGCGGGACATGGAAAAATTGATTGCCACGAGCTCCATTCCGACGATTGGTATTTGCATGGGGGATATTGGAGCCTCATCCCGAATTCTAGCCGGTAAGTTCGGATCACCTTTTACCTATGGCACTTTTCATCATGAGCGTCAATTAGCACCAGGGCAGCTTAGTTTTCAACAGATGACTGATACGTATCGGTATGAATCGATTGATGCAGATACCGAGGTCTACGGCGTGATTGCGGACCCGGTGGGCCATAGCATGAGCCC
>DTSG01000439.1 GCA_012965455.1 Planctomycetaceae bacterium
GGTGTTGGCGCGTGCCTTTAACTTGTTGGAAAGCCTCGAAGCAGGCAACTACAATTCTGAGATTGAGCTGTTGTTGGGTCAAATTCAGCAGCGCTGTGAACAACACGCGGGTAGATATCATAGTATTGATGACGCGCTTGGACTACAACACGCCGAAATAGTGAACATCGCAAAATCTCAACTCACTCAGATAGTCTCCGATTTGAGGGGTCAGCCAGATGAGTAGCCAGAATCTTCTATTTAAATCCCTGTCCGTGCATAATGCGCGGGGAATACGACGTGGGCGAGGATTTTGTTGCGATGATTTAGCTCAGGTTAATATCATTTATGGTTCCAACGGAATTGGTAAAAGCACCGCTGGGCTAGCATTGATGGCGCTCTTGGCGCCTGCCGAAGGAAAACTCGGGCAGAATTGTGATGTTGCCGGCGTTATTGAAGTCGACGAACAATCGTTTGACCTAGCCGTTCGCGGAAAAGATGGCACGGCGTTTTCAGCAGCGAAGGCAATTACTTATCCTAGATTTACAAGTGCTGATCAATTGACTCGCTACCGCTTAGCGCTGGAAGAGTTGATTCAATCGGACGATGTCGAGTTTGCTGCGATTATTGCGAAAGAGACGCGTGGTGGTTTTGATTTGGAGGAGATTGTTTCACGGCGAAAATATAGACTCCGTCCCTCAACCCCTAAGTCTATGCAGACCAAGTTGGAAAAGCAAAGGACTCATTGTGCGGAATTACGACGCAAGCAAGAGGCACTGACTTCGTGGGAGTCTACTCTTGTGGAACTCAATCAAAAGAAACTAGCACTGATAGCAGCACGTGATGAGCTTCCGATAATAGAAGCGGTGCGTCGTATCCGCGATCACCAATTGGCTCTTAATAACACGTTGAATCTATTATCCCCGTTTCCAGAAGTAATGGATTTACTTTCTGGAAACGATAGCGAATTCATCGCAAAGAAAGAGGAATCTCGTGAGTCGGTAAATGCCGAAGTTGAAGAATTGGAAAAGAGGATAGTCGATCTTGAGACGGAAATCGAATCCGGTGGCAAACAGGATTTAGTCGAGCATTCAGAGATTCACCGAATCAAATTGGACCATGAAGACTACCGCGTACTGGTTGCAAAACGTACAGACCTGCTGAATTCTATTTCCGCGCTAACTGCAGAGGCGGACGCTTGTTTAGTAGCATATACCCAGACGGTTAGCGACGACGTTGCAAAACAGTTTGATGGTTTAGCTTGGTCGCAAATCGAGAGCCTCTGGGCAAAGGAGATTCAATGTCGAGATCAACGCGATGCTGCCCAAAGATTAGTCGAAGTGTTCCAAGAGGATTGTGAAACCTCACAGCTGCAAGAGTCGTTGTTGGAACTAAGGCAGGATGTTGAGTCGCTGCACCAGTGGCTGAGGTCTCCTAGTGGCGGCGAGTTAGTTGGAGGGAAACTATATAACAATATTCCGCTTGTATCGATGGTGGGAATGGCGATCGTTACGATAATCTTGGCTATTACGATGCACGTCGGTTGGCTGGCCTTGCTCAGTATACCTGTGGGTCTGGGTGTTTGGTTCGTTAAAGGCAGGGTTTCTGAAAAAACGGGAAGCCACCGTAAAGCAATCCAACGGCACAGTGAATCTAGGATGAGGATTGACGTGTGGGATAAGAACAATGTGGAGATGATGGTCGAAGCAAAATATAAAGAGCAGGGAGAACTGGCAGCACAAATAGCAAAATCACAAAATTCGGACGCCGCCTCACTGCAGCTCCAAGGGGCAGCACGTCAGCATCAAGAATCGATCGCCGCTATTCAAAAGTGGGCAACGTCTTTGGAGTTGACATGGGATGCAATTGGCCCCTTTCATTTTGTAGATTTGTTTCGGGCGATCAACAGACGTAACGAGTTAGTGAGCACATTACAGGGACTCCACGCCGAGTTTGAGCAAATGGACACGGATATAGGGCAGTCGCTGGGAGCCATGACGGCGGTGCTTGCAGCCTGGGGACACTCTGTTGGCAAGTCTACGGATAATTTGTCGCCGGATATCATGGAGCTCGAACAGGTTATGCAACGCCGCCGTGATTGCCTTAGCGAGCTTGTTCATCTCCGTACACAAGTCGAAACGAAGCAAGGTATAGTGCAGGAATGCGCCACTGATATTTCTAGTGTCTATAATAAATTGGGAGTAGAGGACGGTGCAGTAGAGCACATTGTTGAGTTGGAAAACCAGCTAGATTCGTACAACACTTTAGTTAAAGACCGGATTAGGCAAGAGACACTAATTTCCGGCGAAGAGACTAAAACAAAATCCATCAACGGCGCCC
>DTSG01000440.1 GCA_012965455.1 Planctomycetaceae bacterium
TCTTCGCTGGTGCCGCAGATTACACCGTCACCGATCATGAAACACTTACTGCCACGATCGATAGCGACTCAGTCGCGGAAAACGGAGGCGCCGCCGTGGCAACCGTTGTAATCCAACGCAGTAACGTGGATGACTTATCACAATCTCTTTTGATTTCGCTAAATAGTAGCGATACTTCCGAACTCACAGTCCCCAGCACGTTGACGATCGCGGCAAATGCGACTTCCGCCTCAGTAACGCTTGACGCCGTCGACGACCTGTTGCTCGATGGTATACAACACGTCAACGTCAACGCAACCGCGATGGGATACATCGACGGCGGCGATACAATTGCGGTTACGGATTATGAAACCTTATCCCTCGTATTCGATGAAAACACTATTTCCGAGAATGCCGGTCCGTTTGCAGCAACTGCCACTGTCTCCCGTAGCAACACGGCAGATCTTGGACAAGTACTTATGGTCAACCTCTCGAACAGCGATGCTACCGAACTCGCCATCCCTGCGGAAGTCCTCATTCTGGCTGGCTCCGCAACCACCACATTCAATCTGGCGGCCGTGGACGATCGCCTGCTCGACGGCACACAAACTGTAACAGTCATCATCGACGCGTCTGGTTATGCTGCGACCACAAGTCAGAGCGTCAACATCACTGACCACGAAACGATTGTCGTTTCCATCGACAAAGATTCCGTCGCAGAGAACGATGGCACCGCCGCGGCAACCGCAACGATTTCTCGCAGTAACACAGACGACCTGTCCGCAGCGTTGACGGTCAACTTACTATCCAATGATATCACTGAATTGACCGTCGCAGCATTCGTCGTGATTGCCGCAAATACCGAGTCTGCGGTCATCAATTTAGACGCAGTGGACGATCTACTTCTCGATGGGTCTCAGTCCGTCAATATATCTGCGTCGGCGGTGGACTACTTCGCAGTGGCCAGTGGCGATATAGTCGTCACGGACTCCGAAACAATTGGGCTGTCACTCGATAAATCGCAGATTCCGGAAAACAGTGCGTCGGCTGCGGCGATTCTTACTGTAACCCGCAGTAACACGGACAATCTCAGCGGCGAATTGGTGGTAACGCTCGCCTCAAGTGACATTACTGAACTAACGCTACCCCCATTCGTGACCATCGCCGCTAACGAAACCTCAGCGTCCGCATCCATCACAGCCGTGGATGACCGCCTACTCGACGCAACGCAAAGCGTTACAATAACTGCCACAGCCTCAGGATACGACCAACCATTGTCTGCAATTATGGAAGTAACCGACCATGAAACACTGTTGATAAACATTGCATCCGGAATCATCTCCGAATTCGCGGGCGCCGCTGCGACATTTGCCACAATCACACGCAGCAACATCGATGACCTTGGCCAAACTCTCACTGTCAACGCGTCCTCAAACGATACGACGGAAGTTCAGACCGACGCCACCGTCGTTTTTGCCGCTGATTCCGCCACAGTTAATCTACCCTTGCATGCAATCGACGACAAACTATTGGATGGCCGCCAGACAGTGCTCATCTCCGTAAATGCCGACGGGTACGCCGCCCCCGCACATTCTGCGATATTGGTTGACGATTATGAAACACTGACCATCGTGGTCAACACCGCTTCGGTTATTGAAAGCGGAGGACCTAATGCCACCACAGCTACCATTTCCCGTAGCAACACCGATGACCTAGCGAGTAGCCTAACTGTTATCACTGCATCGGGGGACTTGACCGAGTTGCAGGTCGCCAGCAGTTGGAATATTCCCAGTGATGCTGCCTCGCTTGCAATCACCGTTGACGCGATCGACGACCTGATACTCGACGGAACACAAACCGTTGTGCTGTCCGCAGCAGCAGTAGGTTACGTGGCGCCTGCGGTTGCCACGATTGACGTATTAGACCATGAAACGTGGATCAACCCTTTTAACCAACTCGACGTGACGGCCGATTCAAACGTGCTGCCCAATGATGCCTTAGCGGTTATCAATGCGATCAATACCGGTGGAGCCAGAGAGTTACCGGACCGCGGCAGTGTCGACGAACAACAAGTATTGTTTGTCGACGTCAATGGCGATGGTTGGCTTGCACCCGGCGATGCACTATTCGTTATCAATTATCTCAATGCTAACTCAGCCAACGACGGTGAGGGAGAATGGCTGGGAGTACAAATGCCTCAACACCACAACTCCAATCACGTTAATCCAGACAGGATCAACGCCTCACCAGAACTCGCTGATCTCGGATTTCAGAACATTCAACACTGGCCAACCACCGCCATACAACCTTCGGTGTTAGGCCGCAACGCTGAACAGTC
>DTSG01000441.1 GCA_012965455.1 Planctomycetaceae bacterium
GCCAATGTGGGTCGGCCGGTCACGCTGGTCCGCGACGGCAAACCTATTTCTCAACTCTTCTCATGAAAAAATACATTACTCCAATCATAGCGGCCGCACTTCTTGTGGGATGCGGAGAAGCCCCGCCACCGAAACCTCCCGCTGTTGATCTCATAACTGCCGCGGCGGAGGGTAACCTTGATGCCGTCAAACAGCATGTTGCTGCAGGAACTGATTTAAATCAAAAAGATCCAAATCCAAGCGGCGCGAAAGCCACCGCGCTGGGAATAGCGGCGGCGTTGGGTCACACCGAAATCGCCATAGCCCTAATCGAGGGCGGAGCCAACATGAACCAGAGAGACAAGGACGGCTCAACACCTCTCATTAGTGCAGCCTTCTTGTGCCATACAGAGATTGTCCAAGCCCTACTGGATAATGGAGCTGACAAGAATGCCAGAAATAACAGTGGCTCTACAGCCTTGGAAGGCGTGGAAATTCCTTGGGCCTTTGCCAAAGGAATCTATGATTTGCTTGATGGTATTTTATTTAAACCCATCGGGAGACCATTGGATTATGAACGCATCCAGGCCACCCGGCCTAAAATAGCTGAGATGCTTCGTTAAACAATAGATGGCTTATGTCCACAAACCAAACAGCACTCGAGTTGTCTGAGGAGTTTGTAATGGAACTCACACGGGCTCAGGGAAGACTGTTTGGGTTTTTGTTCAAGCGTCTTGCTAAACGGGACCAGGCTCAGGAAGTGCTGCAACTCACCAATCTTGTTATTTGTCGCAAAGCCTCGGATTACCAGCAGGGAACCAACTTCATGGCCTGGGCAGTCACGATTGCCAACTTTCAACTGCTGGCCTACCGCAAGAAACAGGTGCGGGACCGTCTGGTGTTCTCGGATGAAACATTGGAATTGATCGATGACAACCGAGAGCGCGAGGAATCCTCACTGCACCACGAACATCTGCGCCACTGCCTCGAGCTCTTGGCCGAGTCAGGCCGCGATTTGCTGGCGCAGCGGTACGACGAAAATCTTTCCATCCAGCAGATCTCGTCGGCCTTGGATAAAACAGCCAACACTGTGCGGTTAAAACTTCACCGCCTCCGGATTGAGCTCATGAACTGCGTCGAAAGACGTGTGAAGAAGGAATTGGCATGAGCGATTGGAAGAAAGATTTGGACCCACTATTAGCCAAGGTGGTGGAGGATGAATTGTCTGCCACTGAACGGGGGCGTCTGGACGAGATGTTGCTCGCCAACCCAAATGCTCGTGAAATTTACCGGAAGTATGTTGACGTCCACTGCTCTCTCCAAGAGCACCTAGCCCTGCCGGACTTCTCCGCAATGAACCAGGCGATCGAGGCCGTTTCGGAACCAGCCGGGAAAAAAATTTCGCGCCCGAGTTTCTCTTTCGCTTGGCAATGGGGATTGGCGACAGCGGCGGTTTTTGTGTTCCTGTTTGTCGTTCTAAGCGATGCCCCGACACCGGTGAGGGCATCAACGATACAGGCCATAGCGGGAACCGTGAAGGTCACTCAACCGAACGGCATAGAGCTATCCAACCCTGACATCGGCACCCCCATCCCCGCTGGAGCCATCATCAAGACCGTCTCCGCCGATGCCTTTGTGGAACTGGGTTTTGACGATAATTCAACGATGACCCTTTCCGAACCCGCAAGCTGCAGAATCCTACGCTACGACAAAAAGCAGCGTAGCATTAGGCTTATTCACGGCAAATTATGGGCCACCATTACGCCGCAGCCAGGGCGTTCCCCGCTGATTATACACACGCCAAGTTCAAAGCTGGATGTCCTGGGAACTGTGTTCGACATCGAGACGCGCCCCTTATTCTCGCGGCTTCGTGTTTCCAAGGGAACGGTCCGGATGACACGCCTGGTGGACAACAGGTCAACAGAAGTTCATGAGAATCAGGAAATCCTGGTATCATTAAACCCCGATGAGGATTTTAATCCACTGACACCACCCAAAGCCGTGAACTACTGGCAAAGCAATCTTGAAGGTGATGTGGAACCCAGCGGCGTCACGATCGGCTATGTCAAACAACTTGCCGGCCGTCCTCCTTTCGTCGTTGGAGAAAAAGTTTTGATACCAAACAAAGGGAAACTTGCGAAAGCCATTGCTGTCATCAACTTCTCAGTTCAAAAATTTGGTGATTCCCCCGTTATTCTGGATTCAGGATCACAGATTCATGTTCAGGGGCTCACAAAGTTCACGCAGGGGTTTTATTTCTTTTTGAGTACCAAGGATGAAACAGGGGCTTTCTCAGGAAAGTATTATGTTTCAATGAAAAAAAACTGGATGACA
>DTSG01000442.1:0-5153 GCA_012965455.1 Planctomycetaceae bacterium
GCCTGTCGAACGCTTTATTCCTTCAACCGCTCTTTACACCAGAAAATGGAAGGCCGTCAATTTGCCCTAGTTGGAGTAAATAGTGATACCAACCGAGACTTGACTCGCCGCATCATGAAAATTCAACAAATCCAATGGAGCAATTTTTGGAACGGTGGAAACCGCTTTGGAGAGATATCAACTCAGTGGGGTGTAAAAACATGGCCCGTGTTATATGTCATCGATGCTGACGGAATCATCCAACTTAAAAGCGTCGGTGGGCATAACCGTGCGGAAATCCTACAACTCATTGAAAAACTTACGGCGGAACTTGAACAGAAACAATCAAAATCTACCAACAACAAACGGTAATTAAACAAGATCCTACACATGAAAAATTATTTTTTTTCGCTCGTCGGTACAGCGATTTGTTGCTGCTTTTTAACAGGGCTTACCACAACAACGAGTATCTGTGATGCGGCTGAACCTCCTGCTTGGGAATCGTTGTTTAACGGCAAAAACCTCAAGGGTTGGGGAAATCCATTTGATTGGGGCCAAATCGCCGTGAGTAAGGACAAAGAAATTGTCTTACGAGGTGAACGTAAATATTTTTTGGTTTCTGATCGCCGCTTCAAAGATTTTGAATTGGAAGTCGAACTGCATGTACCTGCAGGTGGAAACAGTGGCATTCAATTTCGATCACATTATCATCACAATCGACTGTGGGGATATCAGGCGGAGGTGGATACTTCTGATCGCCAATGGGCAGGCGGACTTTATGATGAGGGTCGGCGAGCTTGGTTAGTCCCACTCAAAGATAATCCAACCGCTCAGGCTGCCTTCAAAAATAGTGCCTGGAACCACTATCGTATTCGCGCGGTCGGAGATCATATTCAAATCTGGGTAAACGGCATTGCGACGGTCGACACCCATGATGCAGTCACCTCCGAAGGTTACATCGCTCTGCAGCATCACGGCGAAAAGGGTTTAACCTACCGGTTCCGAAATGTTCGTGTCCGCGAAATCGAGCCACCACCTGTATTGAATCTAATCACTTTTGGTTCGTGCTGTCGGCAAGAACGTGAACAACCTATATGGGATACGATCGCCGCTCAGCAATCGCAGCTTTTCTTAATGATCGGCGATAATATCTATGGTGATTCAGAAGACATCGATATTTTACGAGCTAAATATGAAATGCTTGGCAGCAACTCAGGCTTTAAGAAACTCCGTGCCACAACACCCCTTTTAGCAACATGGGATGACCACGACTACGGAGTCAACGATGGGGGTGTCGAATTCCCTATCAAAAAAGCATCTCAACAGTTGTTCAATGATTTCTTCAATGTCCCTCAAGGTGCTGGTAGTCGACGCCATCAGGGTGTTTATGATTCACATGTCTTAGGGCCCGTTGGGAAACGAGTGCAAATTATCCTGTTAGATACTCGGTATCATCGTACGCCACTGCTTAAGTGGCCCAAGGATGAACGAAAAACTCCTGGCCCCTACGCACCTAACTCAGACCCAGCAGCTACTATCCTCGGAGCAGAACAATGGAGATGGCTCGAGCAACAAATGCTTGTGCCTGCGGAAATTAGAATTATTGCTTCCAGCATCCAATTTTTGCCCGCCGAGCATGGTTGGGAAATGTGGGAAAACTATCCACGAGATCGCAATAGGCTACTCGATCTCATTAGCTCAAGCGGTGGACGATCGATCGTCATCAGTGGTGACCGTCATATTGCAGAGATTTCCAAAATCACAATCGGCGACCGACAATTTGACATCTATGACATCACATCCTCCAGCCTTAATGTACCTAGTGGTGGTGGAAACGCCGGCGAACCCAATCGTTATCGTACGGCCGATGACAATTATCCCCACGTGAACTTTGGGTCGATCGAAATCAACTGGGACAAAAAAGATCCTAAAATCGAGTTAAAAATTCACGACCTACAAGGTCAAGCCGTATTCCTAAATCAATTTCGCCTGTCCAACCTTACCGCTAAATGAGCAAGCGAGTGGCCTCAACTAACAATTTCACGCACAACTTGTCCATGTACATCAGTGAGACGAAAGCGGCGACCTTGATATCGATACGTAAGCTGTTCATGGTCGATACCCATTTGGTGCAGCAATGTCGCATGAAAATCATGAACGTGCATTGGGTTTTCGTGAATATTGTATCCTAATGGTCCCGTTTCCCCGTAGGTAACTCCGCCCTTATACCCACCGCCAGCCAGCCACAGCGAAAAACACCGGGGGTGATGATCTCGACCGAAATTATTACCGTTCAATTTTCCCTGGCAATAATTAGTACGACCAAATTCTCCACCCCAAATAACAATCGTATCTTCCAACAAGCCGCGCTGTTTTAAATCTATCACGAGCGCTGCTGAAGCTTGGTCGGTCTCTTTCGCTTGACCTCGCAGCCCTCCCACTAAACCCCCGTGTTGATCCCAACCTGGATGATAGAGTTGAATAAACCGCACGCCCCGCTCCGCTAATCTCCGCGCTAGCAAACAATTTGCGGCAAACGAGCCTGGCTGTCGAGCAGCAGCACCGTACAGCTTAAAGATATGTTCGGGTTCGTCAGCAACATTGGTTACAGCTGGAATCGAAGACTGCATGCGAAATGCAAGTTCATATTGCGCGATGCGATCTTCCAAATTGGGATCCGCTGCTTCGGCAAGTTTCAGTTCATGTAATTCCCGCAGTCGATCCAACATCAATCGCCGACCGGTGGAATCTAATCCTGGGGGGTTACTCAAGTACAACACGGGATCTTTGCCGCTACGAAAACGAGTCCCCTGATATTTAGACGGCAAAAATCCGCTACCCCAAAGGCGTGTAATAAGAGGTTGTCCACCTTTGTTCTTCGTCACTAAAACGACAAAGGAAGGTAGGTTTTCATTTTCCGTGCCCAGTCCGTAATCTAACCAAGCCCCCATACTAGGTCTCCCGGGAAACTGAGAGCCGGTTTGCATGTGCGTCACGGCAGGGCCGTGGTTAATCGCTTCGGTGTGCATCGATCGCACGATACACAACTCATCTGCGATTTTTGCTGTATGTGGCAATAATTCACTCATCCATTGACCACTTTCACCATGTTGAGAGAACTTAAACGGTGATTTTACCAGTGGCAAAGAAGCTTGATTGCCACTCATCGATGTTAACCGTTGTCCCTTGCGAATATCGCTCGGTAGTTGTTCGCCATGAACTTTTTCCAGTTCCGGTTTGTAATCAAAAAGATCAATCTGCGAGGGACCACCGCTCTGAAATAAATAGATAATCCGCTTAGCCTGAGGCACTCGTTGTAACTTGTAATGCCCCTTTTCCTTCGCAGTTGCAATATTCGGAGTCGCCAACATTTGGCTCAAAGCAATCGAACCTAGCCCCATGCCGAACTGCTGCAACATTTCCCGACGGCCCATACTGCCAGGATAATCGTAGCCGGTACACTGTCGTGCCGCGGTTTGAGACGCTGAATTGAGTTTTGAATTGGAGTCGGACATCGTTTGTTTATACCTTATACACAACTTGCTAGCTTTACATCGACTAACGTCGAATCGTACACTCGTCGAAATTGATTAACAGGTTAACGACCATTCCCATCGCGGCGACTTGCGCTGCGGGTAATGTTTCGTCGACCGGAGCATCTCCGGTTTTCAAAAACTGAGTGACTTGCTCGGGTCGTTTTACGAAATAGTCAAATTGCTGCTGGTACGCTTTACACAAAACAGCAGATTCTCGTTCACTGGGAAAACGACTGGTAAATCTACGGAATAATTCACGGATCGATGCAGGATGGTCATCACCATGTTTCTTGACCATCGCTTGCCCCACAACCCGAGCTGCTTCAATCAACTGCGGGTCATTGAGTAACACAATTGCATGCAACGGAGAAGCAGTGCGTGCACGTTTGACACTACACACTTCCCTCTTTGCGGCATCAAGCGTCATCATGACTGGCGCCGGACCAGTACGTTTCCAATAGGTATACAAACTGCGACGGTACAACGAATCGCCCGTGTCTCGACTAACTGCCTTAAATGACTCGGCAACTTCGTACGGTTTTACTGAAGGCCCGCCCGTTTTATCAACCAACAACCCACTGGCTGACAACACATTATCTCGTAGCATCTCAGCCGAAAACTGAAACCGATTCGCGTGCGTTAGAAGTCTGTTTTCTGGATCGCGGGCCGCGATCTCCGGTGAAACTAACGAACTTTGACGATAAGTCGCAGACAATACAATTTGACGAATGAGTGCTTTCGTATCCCAATTGGATTCCATAAACGTCGCGGCGAGCCAATTCAATAACTGCGGATGCGTCGGCGCTTCCCCTTGGCTGCCAAAGTCTTCTGGGGTGCGGACTAGTCCCTGGCCCAGCAGCATCTGCCAAATACGATTCACGGCTACACGTGAGGCCAACGGGTGACTGGGGTCCGTTAACCACCGCGCCAATGTCAAACGGTTCGCAGTTGAACTGACTTTATTTTCGGTCGGTGTTGAACTGGGAAACACCACTGGTGTATTTGGCACGACAACATCCAACGGATCATCATAAACTCCACGATTCAGCACAAACGTTGGGCGACGCTGTTGCATTTCCTGCATCACCATAATTTCTTGAAAACTGTTGTTCAACTTATTGTACGCCTCACGAGCTTGTTTCAAGACTGCTTGCTGCTGCGACCATGGTTCATGGTACAACGACAAAAACATGTCGAGCAATTCAGCGCGAGTGGTTTTGTCTAGATCGCTGCTAGGCAGTTTCAAAGCGAGGGGCTGCAATTCATTTGAAAATAACATTTTGATTTCTAAGGGAGTTACCGCCCGCTGAAATACGCGGAACTCGTCAACAGTACCGCCACTGAATCCCAAATCACGAAACCGTTCTCCAATAGCGATATTGGCACCACCACTGCCAGTAATGTTTTTAACTAAATGATCGCGGACAACGTAAGTCTCTGCTAACTCGCCGTCCACAAACAGCCGCAATCCCGCAGCGCGACTTGAACCATCATAGACCATCGTTACATGCACCCATTTATCAATAGGTAATTCTTCCGTAGTTCGCACACGAATTGCATTTCCTGGCCAAAAATGAATCAACGACGCACTCAATTCACCTTCTTCAATCAACAATTGATATCCACGACTGGCGGAAT
>DTSG01000442.1:5189-8492 GCA_012965455.1 Planctomycetaceae bacterium
GGGCGACTGAAAAGGGCGTGCTGCGAGTAAAGTTGCCGACGGAGAGATTGACTGCATCGTCGCCGGTCAATTGTATCGCTTGACCCACTTTACCCGGTACCGACTTGTTCGCTCCCACTTTTGTGTCCTCAAATTGCAAATGCTCCACTTCACCTAACGCGGTGCTCAATTCTTCGGCATCTTCAAAATCGGGACGGTTCTGTAACCATGAATCAAATGCCGCAGTGGCAGATTCTCGGATAGCGGCCAACGTTTCTTGTTCCGCTTGGACTTGTGCATCTAAGGCAGCAAGCTGTGTCTTTTGATCGGCGGAGGTAATCGCTAATGTCGGCGTTGGTACGGAGGAAGTAAAATAAGAATAGAGGCCAGCCTCATCGATGTTGTTAAAATAAGCATACAGTTGATAGTACTCTGCCTGTGAGAATGGATCATATTTGTGGTCATGGCAGCGACAGCATTCAAATGTTAATCCCAAAAATACCGTGGCAAAGGTATGTGTGCGATCCGCAACGTATTCCACGCGGAACTCTTCCGGTGTGCTACCACCCTCTACTTTTTGCGAATGCAGTCGGTTAAAAGTGGTTGCTAGACGCTGATCATCCGTTGCCCCAGGCAACAAATCACCGGCAATTTGCTGCGTGATGAATCGGTCATAGGACAAATTATTGTTGTACGCATTGATGACCCAATCTCGCCACCGCCAGACTTGCCGATCACGGTCAACTTGGTATCCGTAAGTGTCACTATAGCGGGCAACATCCATCCAAACAGATGCCATCCGTTCACCGTAATGATCACTTTTTAAGAGTTCATCTACAATTGCCGCATAGGTTGTCTCGTGGGGAGATGCCAGATAGCGATCTAACATTTCAATCGACGGTGGTAATCCAGTTAAATCAAATGCGACTCGACGAATGAGAGTCTCGGAAGCCGCTTGCTTCGCAGGAGATTGCTTGGCTTGTCGCAGACGCTGCCAAACAAAACGGTCAATGTCGTTGCGAATCCAAGTCGACTTGCCTACTCGCGGAAGGGCAGGTTTTACCACTCTTTCAAAGGACCAATGATTATTCCATCTGGCCCCTTGAGAAATCCATTGTTTAATGAGTTCAATTTCAGAGGGACTCAAACTGAGCTTTGAATCCTGCGGGGGCATCCTTAGGTCCGCATCTGTTTCCGCTACTCGCAAAAACAACTCACTACGGTGAGGCTTACCGGCAACAATTATTTTGCCGCCACTGGAGCTTAAAGCAGCAAACGCTTCGTCACGCAAATCTAACCGCAATTCGGCCTCGCGAGATTGAGCGTCTGGACCGTGACAGGCGTAACAACGATCCGACAGAATTGGTTTTATATCACGCGTGAAATCAACTTGATTCGGTTTCTCTGCCAACGCGGCGGAAGAAACTGCAAAGCTCAAAAATAACAACAGGTTTTGCAAGATTCTCATGGCTAGTGAATGTCACCTATTAATCGGAGGGGGAGACATGTCGGACGTTGCTTTCATGGACAAAACAACATTGTACCACGACGGAGGTACTTACAGCGATGCAGAATCGTTAACCGATACATCGCTACTATACTCGACTCGCAAGCACAATAAAAAAAGCCCGCTGCCTTTTCAGACAACGGACTTTCTTAAATCGTTAAACCAAATTTGGTTTAGCCTTCGCCTTCGCCTTCGGCTTCTTCAGCTTCTTCAGCTGCTTCTTCAGCTTCTTCGCCTGGATCTTCTCCCATTTCGCCGATTGTCTCTTCCATTTCAGTGCCAATTTCCATTGGATCCGGTCCACCGGCTGGTTCTTCAACTGCTGAATCACATCCAGCGATACCAATAAGTCCTGCTACCATGAATGCAGCAATAATAATCTTTGTAATCTTCATGTTATTTCCTCAAATAAAAAAATGGTCTAAACCATCAACGAATGGGTTTCTGTCTTAATGCAGACCCAATCCGCCTAAGAATTATTCCCAAAAAATGTCTACTACTAATTAAAACAAGTTTTAGTCGGTTTTAACAGTCAGTTTCACAAAAAAAACCCCCATTTTGAGATTCATCCATTGAAATGCTGCAAAAGCAGAACTAATCTTGTTCTCTAACATACTGACCTATCATATAAACCTATTATTGCTAGAAAACCGCACGGTGAGTAATGGCACATCCAGCAATTTGCGGGTAACAACCAAGCAATCGAGAAACTCGAACATCGTTTGCAGCAACTGAGAAACGCGTCAAAGAGTTGCAAAACAAATAATCACCCGTTTCAATTTGTGTAATTTGTGATCCTTATTGCACTTCGATCATCTCAATGCGAAAGAATAGTGTCGCATTGGGTGGAATCGAGGGAGGGCTGCCCTGAGCACCATAACCAAGGTCTGGTGGAATTTCTAATTCAATCATTGCTCCTACCGAGCACAACTGGCACCCTTCGGCAAAACCAGGAACGACTAGGTCAAGTTTCATTAGGCTAGCGAATCCAATAGCATAGCTCGTATCAAAAATATCCTTGTTGCCATTCTCATCGACAATCCAGCCTTGATAATGCACCGAGAATTCATCGATTCCTGAAGGTCGGGGACCACTGGCCTCTCTGAGTATCCGCCACTTTAATCCACTTGCCGTCTCGGTAAATGGCCGCTCAAGTGCACCTTCATCCATTTGTTGCGGATCCCATTTAGGGGCCCGCGTACAACCAGCGACAAGGGCAATGACCGAAAATAGAGAGGTGGCTATAAAGGCAGCGGCGAGGTTCTTGGATATGTTCATAGATGAGTAGCGGTGTGGTCTCAAAACGGTGATTGGTTACGTGAATGCTCAAATGCTAACATACGCAATGGTACGTCAGACCACTAGTTTTGTTCAATACAATATAGATCGGTAATAGAGCGAATATATAGTGAATTGCCAACAACCGCGGGTGATGCGTGAAATCCCGACTCAAATTTACCGCTACTGATTTTCTTAAATTCAGGGCTACACCGTAATACGACGCAACCTCCTTCGACGGCAAAGCAATACATATTTCCATTGGCAAAAATAGGGGAAGCGCGGAATTCACCAGTGCCCGCTCGCAATTGCCAAACTAAATCCCCAGTCTTCGCTGCGAGGCACGTTGCCACGCCGGCATCATTCATCATATAGAGATGATCTTTTATCAAAAGCTGTGACGCCCGCTTTGGCACTGCTTTTGAAAACTCCCAAGCAATATGTGTTTCAGTCACGTCCCCTGTGCCGCCCGGTCGCACCGCCACCATCGCGCGAGCTCCATCACCCGCTGAGATATACAACAAGCCATGGCCAAACAA
>DTSG01000443.1 GCA_012965455.1 Planctomycetaceae bacterium
TGGTCTGCGATGACACGCTGCTCTACCTTTTTGCAGACCTTTTCATGGATCGCTTTCAAATCCGATTCTTTGATCTTTGTGCGCGCCGTGCAGTAGGCCGCATTGTTGGAACTCGGAAGCGGCAACTCTTTCTCACTACAGAAGCTTTGCACCTTGCGAACCACCTCGCGACAGGCGGTTCCAGGAGACAGGACTTGGAACAAAAAGCCCCAGAAAGTCACATTCAGAGAATAAACCCTCACACGGGAGTTCTTGCCTTTTTTCTTCGGTGCGAGTGTGTCCATCGGCACGAAATCACCGAAGATAATTGATAACTCGCTCAGCGTGGACTGCCGTAGTTTGGATAGCTTTTCTTGAAATTTAGCAAAGGCTGTTCTTGGCGGATTGCCGCATAAAATATGATTAAATCCCGGTAGAAATCGTTCTCGTCTGCGCATATGTAAATGATGCATACAAACGCTATTTAAGTAAGCTTTTAATTCATTTGTTTTTACTCGATTAGCACCCTTAAGTTAGTGCCATTCGGGTCTGCGCCGCTTTCGATGAGCAGTTGTGCTAATTTGGATGATTCATTGATGACTGCCAACATTAACGGCGTAACTTTGTCTTCAAATTCCTCTTCCCGGTGAGGCCCCGATATATCCAAAGAGGCGCCTTCGTTGATGGTTTCACCGATCGTGTGATGCTTGCAGAAAAGCCGAACTGTTTCATTTTGGTTCTCGAATATGGCGCGGTGGATCGGGAGCATGGCCCCTTCAAATTCATCGGTTTCACGGGGGTCAGCCCCTTGAGCCACAAGGAATTCAAGCACTTCAATGTTGCCACCCTGTATTCCATTGAAAAGTGGTCGTGCAGATTCGGTCAGCCCTTCACCCGAAACTGGAATTCCCAACTCAACCAGCCATTTCACCACCTCCAAGTGCCCGTCATCCGCTGCCCAGCACAATGCGCCGGAATTTTCACCTAAATAATCTGCTCCGTTTTCATGCAGGAACTGAGCCACCTCGAGTTGACCTTGGCCACAGGCGTGGAGCTGGCAAATGCCATCATTCCATTTAATATCTGCCCCGGAACTTAATAGTGCCCTGACTTTATCCAAATCGCCTTCCTTGCAGGCTTTGACCAAAAGGCCGTCCTTCACTTCCTCCTCGCTAATGCCATTTTCAGAAATAAATTTTCCCAACGGTTGATCGTCATCGCTCCAAGCAAGATTCCCAAGATGAATCATTATATCCCGGGGAGGCTTCTGGGCCATGAACAAATCAATGATTTCAGGCATCTCGGTTCTGACCGCAGGTGACAAAAGATGGCCGTTCTCAACAAAAAGATCCGGCAACCCTTCGGCCATTTGTTTGGCCTTCTTGATTTCCTCCTTACCCCATGAACTGCTGCGCTCCTCGCCATCCAGAGAATCTGCAATATAGGTTAATGAATTAAACAGCTCCTCAATCTTTTCCTCGTCGGAATACTCCCTTGGTTTGGCCCATTGATTCTCATAGAGCTCTTCTCCATCCGCAAAACGGTAGGAAAAACCTGCGTCTTCAAGGATTGCAACGTCATCCGAATTCAACCCCTCGCCGGACACAGTAATGAAATCTTGATTGGAGTAATCTCCAATACGAATCGATTTTAAAAGGTGTGAGCCAATATCCAGTCGCCAGGGTTGCTTTGAAGTATCGCCCGGGTGGTATGCCATTTCATCGAGTTTATCATCGATGGGCTTGTCCAGTTGGCGTACCAGATCCTTGGCTGTATTTTCTGTGCTACAAAGAAGGATAAACTCTTGATCGATCCAAACCACGGATCCCTGTGTTCGTATGTCTCGGGAAAAATCCCAGGAATGGTTCAGAAGTGTGATCATTCCTGCGCATCATCATCCAATGTTTTTTTTTCATCAACCAACGCCTGCGCTTTCCCCTGCGACAGTTGAATTTCGGGGGCATCCACCGGAGCCAAATTTTCGGGCAGTTGAATCCTTGTCGGTTCACTGCGGGAACCCGCCCCCGAAATTGGGGCACCGGGCCTCGCCTTCGTTGACATTGGGGGAGGCTTGGGAGAGCCAGTGGCCGTTTGCCGATTCTCAATCTCCAGTTTTTCCTCCTCAACCTCAACTGCTGCTGTTTCCGTAACAGCCACTGGTGGAGCCACGGGGTCCTTGCTGGTTTTTGGCAAGGGTGGATAAGGGGGGACTTGTTCGCCATTTTCACTTTCAGGCAGTGGAGGTGGGCATGTCTCACTTTCTTGGGGGGGGGTTATATTATTATCCGGCTCCGGGTCACTGCCTCCGTCGCCGTCGCCTTCTTCCA
>DTSG01000444.1 GCA_012965455.1 Planctomycetaceae bacterium
TGTTTACCTCGAACATACTCAAAAGTCGTCTCGTCCGGAGCAATCATTCCTGCCCGCGCACCTGCTTCGATCGACATATTGCACACGGTCATGCGTTCTTCCATCGAGAGCTGGCGAATCGTATCACCGGTGTACTCCAGCACGTAACCCGTTCCACCAGATGTCGTCAAGTCACCGATGAGATATAGCACTAAGTCCTTGGCGGTCACCCCTGGAGCAAGTTTACCGTCGACTCGCAATTCCATCGTTTTAGGTTTGTCTTGCGGTAAGGTCTGCGTAACCAGTACGTGCTCAACTTCGCTCGTACCGATTCCGAATGCCAACGCACCGAAGGCTCCGTGAGTAGCCGTATGGCTATCACCACAGACAATCGTCATGCCGGGCTGAGTGTATCCCATTTCCGGTCCGATGATATGCACGATCCCTTGGTTGATGCTATCGATATCGAAAATAGTGATGTCATTGTCGGCACAGTTTTTCCGCAGCGTATCAATCTGAATCTGGGCGATCGGATCGGCGATCGGCAAACTGCGATCAGTCGTGGGTACATTGTGATCGGGAGTCGCAATAGTAAGTTCCGGGCGGCGGACTGTACGCTGCGCTAAACGCAAGCCTTCAAAAGCTTGAGCACTTGTCACTTCATGAATCAAGTGCAAGTCAATATATAGCAATGTCTGCCGCCCCGATTCGGCATGCACAATATGATTGCCCCATATCTTTTCAAACATGGTTCGAGGACTGCTCGATGTACTCGCCGCTTCTAACGATCCATTTAGATCCGTATTCATTTCCATTCAATCTTTCTCTTAAGTTATTTTTGAGCTGCGCTCAAACAGCAGTATACTCTGAACATTTAATCTAATGAACCACAACAAACCGGTTCAACGGCGAACATTCGCCGGCCAGAACAGATACCACCGCAAAAAAATCGGCGTCTTCAGTATGCTACGCGCTACGCCTTGGTAATCTTAGCCTTGGATTGTTCCACAACAGCCATGGCGTTGCGTGTGTCAACAACACAACTGGCATGATCAGCAATCATTTGATAATCAAAAGCGGTATGATCTGTGCAAATCACAGCACAATCCAATTCCTCGAGATAAGCCGCCGTCAACTCGCAACTCTGCAAATCAGGAACGGTAAAACTTCGCATTTTTGGCAGCGCCGCAATCCACGGATCACTGTAACTCAGTTGCGCCCCGCGCTCGGTCAACAACTCCATTAATCGAAAAGATGGACTCTCGCGAGGATCATCAATGTCCTTTTTATAGGCGACACCCAATATCCCGATTTTGGCGCCCTTGACTGACATTCCTTTTTCATTTAATTGATCGACGACTCGCGACAACACATATTCGGGCATCGAAGCATTCACTTCACCTGCTAATTCAATAAAACGCGTTGTCATTCCGTGGCGGCGAGCAATCCAACTCAAGTAAAATGGGTCGATCGGAATGCAATGCCCGCCTAGCCCTGGTCCTGGATAAAAAGCCTGGAACCCAAACGGTTTTGTTTTTGCCGCTGCGATAACTTCCCAAATATCGATGTTAATTTCATCGAACAACACCTTCAATTCGTTGACCATCGCAATGTTCACACTGCGGTATGTGTTTTCAAGAATCTTGCACGCTTCGGCCACTTCGCAACTCGATACGGGTACTGTCTCGGACATGGCGTGACCATACAAAGCATTGGCTATGTCCAAACTCGCAACATCCATTGCCCCCACAACCTTGGGGATTTGTTGAGCGCTAAAGTCTTGATTGCCTGGATCTTCGCGTTCTGGACTATAAGCCAAGAAGAAGTCGTCGCCAAGTTTCAAGCCGGATGCGGCTAGCAATGGCAACACGACATCCCGTGTTGTACCGGGGTACGTTGTGCTCTCGAGTACGATCAACTGACCGGGTCGCAGTACTTGGGCAATACTCTGCACCGTTTGTTCAACATACGTCAAATCTGGGTCGCGACTTTCGTTAAGCGGTGTTGGCACACAAATCAAAATGGCATCCGCTTCGGCCAAGCGATCAAGCTGATCGGTTGCGTCAAACTTACCCGCCGCGATTTGCTGGGATACCCAATCGCCCGAGATGTGTTGAATATAACTTTGACCCTGACGTAATTGTTCGATTTTTGCGGAATCCACATCGAAACCAATCGTTGTGTAGCCGGCTTCAACAAACGCGCGTACTAGCGGTAAACCGACATATCCTAATCCCACAATTCCAATCTTCGCTGTTTTAGCGTCAATCGCGGCTGTTAGTTCTGTGAGATTCATAAAGCACTTTCATCACAATAAGGCAAACGTCGGTTATTCGGAGCCGATTAACGCGTCGACGTGAACGCGGGAGTGTTGTTGTCCGCTAGCAGCGGAAACTTGATTATAGTTTTACTAGCCGTTTACATAAGGGCGAAAATCAAATGCTCGTCAGAAACCTGAGAAACCTTTGTTCATAATCCGGTACTGTCAGTGCTAAGCGATGGCTTAAACGACCCGCTTGCTGTGCATCTCTAATATCCTGTAAATATCGATTCCAAACGCCACGGCATCCATATTTTCCAGACAACAAAAATCGGCACCATGCCCAACTGGCAGCATAGTCAACCGCATCCGCTCGGGTTGTCGATTTAATTTTCTCCAGCGCCGCAAGACGTATCGGTTCAGGCAGCAGTATGCGTTGGCCCCCCAATAATTGCCGCAAAGCTTTTCCATGGACTCGCGATTGCTGCTCTACGGAATCCTCCGCCCACTCCGCCAACCCTTCGTCCATCCACAAAGGCATCGATGTATTACGAAACGTCAAGTGATTCAAGGAATGAACTGCTTCATGCATCAAATCTTGCAGCAGTGTCTTGCCTTGAACAGCTAAAATCGTTGGCCGCCCACTACGTACAATGAACAAGGAATTACGCCTAGGTGCCGTGGGTAACGTTTTCTCTAAATGAGCAAAATACTGTTGGCGATCAGAAAAAATCAGCACATTGACCGCTCGGACGATCGCGGGACTCCCGTAAACTTCCGATAACCGCAGCGGCAATTGTTTTAACTCCGCCAATATTTCCTCAAACCCGCGGGGTGCTTCAGTGTAATGAAACTGCAACCACTGTTTACCCGCTGTCGTGGACGGTTCAGTAGCACCTACCCAATTAACGCGGGCAGTAAACAACAGGCTAGCGGTCCCTCCAATTACACTGCGCAGCACTGCTCGCCGTGAAACATGCCAATAATGATCAAAAGTACTATCAGTTGTGATTACTGGGGAAACCATGTTTTTCGCGTTAATTCAAGAGCCTACAGACGATGCTGAATCTAATCTAAACTGCGGCGGTTAATTGACCAATCGGCGTTCGAGGTGTATCGTGGTTGAATTGATTCAGTGCCAATTTATGGGTATTCTCGTGCAACCGGTAGCGACATGAGCGAGTAGTTGTCGATAATTACCGGTAGCAAACGAGTCATCAATAACGGGTGATTGATTAACAAGCAAAAATCTATCCGAACAAATGATACCCTAAATCAAGCATACATTAATAGAGTGACCGAGCACTTGTAAAAACTACCGTTGCCAATAGCCATGACGCAACAAGCATTGGATTTTTCAGCTCGGCTTATAAATAGTATTTGAGGAATTATCGGTGAAACACGCAGCCATTGGTCCTATTGAACTCCATTTTCCTCAAAGGATTGAGTCAAATGATGACCTTCAGCAACTCTATCCAAAATGGAATCTAGATCTGATTTACGAAAAGACGGGAATCTTCCAACGTCATATCGCCGAAGAACACGAATTTGCGTCAGATCTTGGTGTCGCCGCAGCTGAAAAGCTGTTTGCCGAGCATGACATCGACCCCAAATCGATTGACTTCCTATTCTTTTGTACCCAAACTCCCGACTATCCACTGCCCACTACCGCCTGCCTGATGCAGCAAAGACTCGGGTTGCCGACAAGTTGTGGCGCGCTGGATTTTAATCTGGGTTGCTCTGGATATGTTTACGGGCTCGCCATGGTCGACGGACTAATTAAAAGTGGCGCAGCAAAACGAATTTTATTCATCACCGCCGAGACCTATTCAAAATATATCGACCCGGAAGACCGCAGCTTGCGAACCATTTTCGGCGATGGGGCCGCGGCAACGCTTTTTGAAGCCGCCGACGAACCGACACTAAAACACTTCAAGTTCGGCACCAACGGCGCAGGTGCCGACATGTTGCTACTCACCAAGAGTGGCATGCGGGAACCCATGAAGCCACGCAATCGCCACCGCTGGAAAAGCGACCTCTATATGGATGGCCCGAGCCTAATCAGCTTTACCGTAGACGCTGTGCCTCAGTTAGTCGACCAAGTCCTGCAAGATTCGAATTTATCCGCAGACGATATCGACTTTTACCTATTGCATCAAGCAACCAGAAAGATGCTCGAAGAACTCACGCAACGATTACAACTACCCGCTAGCAAAGTCCCCATTCACCTAAAAAATGTCGGCAATACGGTATCTTCTACGTTGCCGATCCTCATCCATCAATTGCGAACTTCCGGTGAACTACAGCCTGGGCAGCAAAACATGCTGATCGGATTTGGCGTCGGCCTTTCGTGGGCGGGTTGCCTGTGGCAAGAGACTTTCCCAGCCTAAAACCAATCTCGCAATATCATTGGCGGTATTTCCATGACTTCTTTACAAGGCCACTTTTTAATTGCACCACCGATCGTTGCAGATGAAAATTTCAACCGCAGCCTAGTCCTCATTTTGCAACACAATGAAGAAGGGGCCATTGGCTTGATTACCAACAGGCCAACCAATAGCGAATTAGATGATTTATGGGAAGCGATGACGGGGTCTCCCTTTCCTGGGGAAGGTGTTTTGCATGTGGGTGGGCCCGTCGAAGGCCCCGTCATGGTCTTGCATACTCGGGCTGAATACAGCGAACAGCGGATTTTAAGTGGAGTTTATGTTTCTTCACAAAAATCAAATCTGGTAAAATTGATTTCAAAGAAAACACTACCGTATCGGGTCTTTGCCGGTTACGCGGGGTGGCAACCTGGACAACTCGAAGCTGAAATCAAAGCTGGCGGCTGGCTCACAACACCTGCTTCGGCGACTGATATATTTACACCATGCGAGGATCCCTGGAAAAGCATGTGCCAACGTTTAGGGGACCACGTACTCAAAGAGGTCCTCGGAAATGATAAACTAACGATGGATCCCGAATTAAATTAACACCAAATCGAATGACTGACACCGACCAACACATCGAACAAACTGACTCCCCCCCGCGAACTATCGCCGTTGGTGATATTCATGGTTGTGCCCAAGCGCTGGAACGTCTGTTGGCGGCGATCGAGTTAACCTCCCAAGACACCATCGTTTTTCTCGGCGACTATATGGATCGCGGCCCCAATTCCAAACGAGTTTTGGAAATTGTGATCGAGCTCAGCGAACAATTTCAAGTTATACCGCTGTTAGGTAATCATGAAATCATGATGCTCGACGCAGTAAAAGAATCGGTCATGCGAGATTTATGGCTGCAGTTTGGTGGGCAACAAACCATCGAAAGTTATGGCGGTGACTTTGCTAACATCCCCACGGAACATCTCGACTTCATGCAGCAATGCCTGCCGTTTTATGAGACCGAAGATCATCTTTTCGTCCATGCTAATTACTTGCCCGGTTCACCACTTGCTGACCAAGAAGATCAAGTACGCTATTGGACGCATTTATTAGATTTTCAACCGGGACCACACAAAAGTGGTAAACGAGTCATCGTCGGACACACACCACAAACCCATGGCAATATTCTAGATTTTGGACATTTAGTCTGCATCGATACCTACTGTTTTGGAGGCGGTAATTTAACCGCTTTTGACGTTTCCACTAACGAAATATGGCAAGCAAAAGAAAATGAATAAGCTATTTCCTCCTACCGTTTCATTGGCGGCTTTCACAATAATGGTGCTGAGCCTGTTCATGTCCAGTACAATCGCTAGCGAACAACCGCCTAACGTAATTCTGATCTATACCGATGACCAAGGTACGGTCGACGTGAACTGTTATGGTGCCAAAGATCTCATCACCCATGCATTAGATAAACTCGCGTCACAGGGCGTTCGCTTTACCCAGTTCTATGCAGCAGCCCCCGTCTGCTCGCCATCTCGCGCCGCTGTTCTTACAGGTCGTTTTCCACAACGCGCAGGTGTACCCGGTAACGTCTCCTCGCAACCTGGTGGAAGCGGCATGCCAAGTTCACAAATCACAATGGCTGAGATATTCCGCTCCGCTGGCTATCGAACAGCACACATTGGAAAATGGCATTTGGGCTTTAATAAAGATACGATGCCTAACAACCAAGGTTTCGATTACTCCTTCGGACATATGGGCGGATGCATTGACAACTATTCGCATTTCTTTTATTGGAATGGACCCAACCGCCACGACCTATATCGCAATGGCCAAGAAGTGTGGCGGGATGGAGAATATTTTCCGCAACTCATGGTAGAGCAAGCCTCGCAGTTCATGAAACAAGAATCCGAAAAACCATTCTTCATGTATTTTGCCATGAACATTCCGCATTACCCTCTGCAAGGAACTGAAAAATGGCGTGCCGCCTACAAACACCTCAAGGAACCCCGACGCAGGTATGCCACGATGGTCTCAACCATGGACGAAATGATCGGCAAGCTGATGGCTCAAGTCGAAGAACTTGACATCCTCAAAAACACGATCATCGTCTATCAATCCGACCATGGCCATTCACAAGAAGTTCGCACCTTTGGCGGTGGCGGCAGCGCTGGGATTTATCGCGGTGCAAAATTCAGTCTATTTGAAGGAGGCATCCGAGTGCCTGCGATTATCAGCTGGCCAGGACACATTCCAACAAATCAAGTCCGCGGACAACTGGCTACCGCCTGTGACTGGCTGCCAACACTGGCCAATCTAACCGGAATTCAATTGCCAGCACATCGTATCGATGGAACTGACATTAGCAAGCTGATTCGATCCAACAGTGAAAAGAGCCCGCATGATGTTTTTCATTGGCAAACAGGGGGAGGCAAAAACTTAGCTTGGGCTGTACGACAAGGTCCCTGGAAACTGCTTGGCAACCCGAACGACACCAGTCAAAAAGCGCCGCTCACCAGCGCTGACAAGCTGTTTCTAGTGAATTTGGACGAGGACCCTAGCGAGTTGACCAACCTCGCGGCACAACACCCCGAACGTGTCACCGCGCTGCAAAAACTACACGAACAATGGTTGCTCGACCTCCGCTAGTGTTGCCAAACTTGAAACACGAAGGGCTTGACGTTACCTGATGCTGCTAACGATTGGGGTTTTCATACCAAAACAGCCCCAGGTTGTCTCGCTCTTCACAAGTAATCACATCTAAATCACCATCGTGATCCACATCCATGAGCTGTAACAAGTCAAACTTCTGGCCTGCGAGTGAACTCATTTGCTGCACGTCAAATTCGAGTCCTTTTTGAGCGCCTTCGTTGCTTAGATTCTGCAGCCACGTGACGCCAGGTCGACGTGGTCCTGAATTGGGTTCTGTGCTGTGAACAATGTCTTGCAAACCATCTAGATCCAAGTCACCAACGGCTACAGATTTGCCTTTCATTAAGCCATACGGAGCTGGCACCACGTCTCGTTTCCATACAGGTTGTTGCGGGTTTTCTCCACGCAGAAAGACAAGGATCTCAGCTTGATGTGTCGCGACCACGATGTCTTCACGGTCATCACCGTTAACATCCGCGACATCTAAGAACATCACCTCGTGGGAATTTCCACCGATACGGTGTTCTGCCCACACAGTCGGTGCGGATCTGATTTTCCTGCCGGGATGTTCCAGCCATAACACGCCCCGATTCGGTCCTTTTCGATCAGAAACCAACACATCATCCTGACCGTCATGATTCACGTCGGTTGCAATGAGCGACATGACCCAACCCGCATCGTACAAGCGATGGTACTTCCAAGCGGCTAGGTCACGTGGATTCGATGGCGCCTGCAGCCACCCGACACTTGCTTGTTGCCCTTTGGAAGCTACCATCAGATCGATCCCATTGCGACCGTCAATCTGCATCGGCAGAGCATACATCCAAGCTTGTTTCGACTCAGTAACGGTAATCACGGCTGTTTCCCATTTCGCGGCGTCAAGATAATCCTCTTTAGCGTGAGGAGCCCAGTGCACAAACATGCTACGCACAGCCCCTTCACAACTACTGACAACGTCCACAGCTCCGTCGCCATCTAAGTCCACAAGTACGGCATCCTCGGGTGAGCCAACTCGCCCGACTACCACCAGCGGCCATGGTTTATCAACCGCTGCATCGCCCGGATGCAAGCAGATATGAATTTCCCCGCCTTCTTCCCAAGGTGTCACTAAGTCTAGTCGCCCATCATCGTTAGCATCTAACAAACGAGCGCCATCAGCGCCACGCGAAGAATCATCAATCGTATGACGCTGCCAAGCTTTGCTGAATCCATCATCCGCGGCAAT
>DTSG01000445.1 GCA_012965455.1 Planctomycetaceae bacterium
ACCGTTGACCGCTATCAATTTCAACTCGAAAATACTCTCGCCGTACAGCACGCGACCGCCACCACCCCGTTTCAATCCGCTCTGGACCCCAAGAGCGTATCACCTGTTGCCAACTGCCACGATGAAACAAACGGACTGGTGCGCCCGTTCGATTTTTGGTGTAACATTGGATTTCCAAAGGGGAACCCCAATACCATAACGGTCGTGAGTCGATTGACAATTGCTGCCCCAATGCCCAACCGGAGCGTTGCGTGTTGTGCCGCGTCTTCTGAGCTGTTGGAGGCGGAACATGTCCACTGCTTGCATCCAACGATTTACGAACCGGCCGCAAAACATGATTGCACCACCGCTGCATATCCAATTCAACCACTACTTGCATTTCAAAGCTAAATTCTGGCTGAGCTTCCGCCCGCAACTGCGGTCGCGAGACCCGTTGTTTTCCAAGCCGACTCGTTAAACGATCAATCAATCTCGCTAAAACACGTGGCGGAATTTGATCCCGAGCTAGTTCACAATTCCCTGCAACTGGTTGCTCTGATTCTTGCTCAGTGAATAGCCCTAATTGAACCTGTTGCATCACTGCTGTTTGGGTTGCTTCAATTGAAATATGGTACATCTCGTCAATGCGTCCCACCTTTTCCCAAGCTAACTGAAATAATGAAACAAGATGTATACATTCAACCGTAGGTCGGTACAAACCAATAGTAAATTGTTCGACGTGGGTGCCTGACGCTGCGACAGTCTCGGATGCAACATTCGCAGTCGTATCACAGTAAATCCGCTGACCGTACCGCGACACTTCAAACTTACAGCAGAGTTGTAATACTCCGCGACCTCGTTTCTTAAGACGCTCCAAAATAGGATCGAGCAAATGTCTAAACAAATCCACAACCATTTGCACACCGCCAATGGGACCTAGCAACACTTGTTCGGAAAGATACTGCTGCTGTGAATGTATCATTTTCAGCGGCTCAATTGCCTGGCCAAAAAGCTGCTGGCATCTCTGAATAACGACCGCCCCTAGTCGCTGAGCTATCGCTTCTTGTGGTAATGCAATTAATTGCTCGAGAGTAACAATCCCGAGTCGAGCCAATGCATCAAGCGCGGTAGCGGGAAGTCTAAGACTATTTACAGGGAGTTGTCCTAGTTCTTCCCGAACCGCCGCTTGATCCTGTTGATCCGTCGATAAAACTACCGTTTGGTTTACTGTTGGGTTCGCCAAATACAGACATGCGGCCCAGCTTGCACCAACCGTACTTGCCGCCGCTATACGTGCCGCGATATCCAATCGTATTAAATCTTCGCTGATACGCGCCGCCAATTTTGTCACCGTTCCAAAATAATGGCACACATCGGTAACATCCAGCCAAATTGCTTCCGTTTTCCAAGCTGCAGCACGGGGGTCTGGTTGATGTGCATATTGAGTACCCACATGTTTGCCCGCAGTCCGTTTTTCTTGAGCAGCTAACTCACGCTTCCAATTTACCGACTCGGGGAAACCTACCAATGGCGAATAGCGGTTTGCCCAGCGAGCAAGTCGGGATATCCCATCCTGAGTTTCCCAAACTTGCCGCTCGACAGACCGGGTATCCTTACCAGCCTCCTTACTCATCCCATCCTTGCCGGTGGAATCAATTCCACCGGGTATCCATATGCAAATTATTTTTTTCATCGGAAATCGTTGGGAGTAATTTGTGATAATCGTGGTCCGTTTGTGGGGTTTAGCAAAGCCCCATCCCTTTTAGACCGTTGTTGATTTGTGATTTCCATAAATTCCAATTCACAACTTGCTCCCGCTTTCCCGCCAACAGCACGTATCACCTCAACCCGAAACCGCCAATTGCCCTGTCCCGCTAAAGGAGTTACACACAATCGTAAATGTGCCCACGTCGGATCCTGTAAACACTTCTGCTGTCTAACCAAAACACCGAATACACCACTCTGCTCGACTGCCAACTGTAATCGTCGATAAGCTCGATTATCAATTTTGAGCAAATTCACCCATACCGCTCCTACCGCTCGACAACGTAACACTTGATCCAATGTCCAGTCAAAATCTGCTTTACCCCGAGGACTCACCACCAACATGCGACTCAAGTGAATCCCCAATGCAGCGGCTGCCGGTGGGAAAAACTTACCCGTGTTATCGAGTACCACAAGCACGCCTCCACGCTGTGCCACTTGCCAAGCAGACCATAGTCCCAGTAATCCCACTCCACCACCTTTGACTTCGCCCAGCCACTCTACCAATTGCCCCGATCGCCATCCTCCATGTGGCAAAATCGAATCTAATTGCTCCCAGCCCGTCGGCACACTTGATTCCCCGGATTTCGCAACAGCCACTGGCTGGAAGTCACGTATCAAGTACTGCAGTTGTTGCAATATCTTTTTTTGATCGCTTTGCTCATTTTCTCCCTGCTGTTCAGATTGATCATGCCCTACATGCCCTACATGCCCTGCACGTTCGTCGGGGCCTTCATGTTGATGTTGTTGGGAAGCAGGCATTTATTAAATATTGTTCACTCCTTCTTTTCTGGCCCTAACATTATGACCGTCAACAGGCACTGTTTTATTTACCTCTGTGTATTTATATAGTGTACATATGTACACCATCTTGTCAAGTCATCGGCACATTTTTTTTCGCTCTGCACAAAAAACACAATAAACTAACTCGATTAATCACGACTACGTCATACTCGCCGCAGGAACTCCCCGATAGAATAGACAACTGCCACAACGTAAATACACTATTTCACCACACGCCCCAGTCACAACAACTAACAAAACTCTTAAAATCATGGTTCGTACACGATTCGCTCCAAGCCCAACAGGTTACCTTCACATAGGCGGAGTCCGCACAGCACTATTCAACTGGCTATACGCTCGCAAGCACGGAGGTCAATTCATCCTCCGCATCGATGATACCGACCAAAATCGCAACGTCGAAGCAGCATTACAACCAATCCTCGACGGTTTCCACTGGTTAGGCATCGATTGGGACGAAGGCCCAGAGATCGGTGGCGACTGCGCCCCATATTTCCAATCACAGCGGAGCGATCACTACCAAAGTGCCGTCGAAACACTCCTGGAAAAGGGACTCGCATATCGGGACTATTCCCGTACCGAAGAAGTCCAAGCGGAACGCGAAGCCGCTCAAGGGGCTGGCACTTCCTATCTATACAGCCGCAACTGGATGGCCGAAACCGATGCCCAAGCCGCTGCCTACGAAGCTGCGGGACGAGTTGCTGTGGTACGTCTAAAGATGCCCCGCGAAGGCACCTGCTTAATACCTGACCTAATACGCGGTGCTGTCGAGTTCCACTGGGCCAGCGAGCAAGACATGGTCATTCAGAAAGCCGATGGCAGTTGCCTGTATCACCTAGCCAGCGTCGTCGACGATGCAGCATTCGCGATCACTCATGTTATCCGCGCCGAAGAACACCTCTCGAACACCCCGCGACAAATCTTCATCGCTCAAGGACTCGGCTACGACCTACCGCAATACGCACATTTACCTTACGTCGCTGAACCTGGCAGCAAAACCAAACTTAGCAAACGCAAAATAGCGAAATACCTTAAAAACCAAGACTTCCTGAAGCTCTACGAGCACGGCAGTCGCATCGCCACAACTTGCGGAAAAGAACTCGCCCCAGAAACGTTCAACCCCGTACTCGTCGACTTTTACCGTGACATCGGTTTTCTTCCCAACGCCGTCGTCAACTATCTACTGCTGCTAGGCTGGTCACTCGACGGTGAAACTGAAGACTTCACGCGCGACGAAATGATCCATGCGTTTTCACTAGAACGCGTCGTCAAAAGTCCTGCCAGTTTTGATCCAACGAAACTAACGGCGTTCCAACAACGCGCCATGGACCAACTCGACCTAAAACAAAAAACAGCCATGTCCATACCCTATTTACAACAAGCTGGGCTCATCGACGTGCCGCCAAACTGCGACACCGCACCTTATGTAAACTCGATCATTACAGCCAGCGAGCAGCGCATGACTGTGGCCGGCGACATCCTCGATTACGATGATTTCTTCACCGACGACGATGCCATCGATTACGATGAAAAAGCTTTTCGCAATCGAATTGCCAAAGCCGACGGAGCGGTTGAAATACTGCGAGATTTTGCCAACACCCTCGCGGCTATTGAATCCTACAACGCCGAAAGCGTGGAAGCAGCAATCCGCCAGTTCATCGCCGACGGTGAACTTAAGTTTGGCCAAGTTGTGCATCCCCTACGCGTCGCCGTTACGGGCAAACCCACCGGCTTCGGACTTTTTGACACGCTTGCAATTCTCGGGCAACAACGCTGCCTCAACCGCATTGAACGAGCTATCACTCTTGCAGTAACTACACCCGCCAACGACTCGGCATAACAAAGTTTCTTTTGCCATATTAAAACTAGTCGGCTTCACGTTACAATCACAAACAGTGAGTTAGCGCACAGCAGATTCAGTAACAAATCAAACCCCCAAAACCAGTCACCACCACATACCCACCAGCATCATGAATCAGAATCAACACTCCCCTAGCAACGACAACGATCCGAGTGACGAACCTACCGCTGCTTCGCTTAATTTCATCGAACAGATCGTCGTCGAAGACAACGAATCTGGAAAACATGACGGACGCGTGCATACTCGATTCCCGCCCGAACCTAATGGTTATCTGCACATCGGTCATGCCAAGAGCATCTGTTTGAACTTCGGCATTGCAGCGGCCAATGGCGGCAAAACCAATTTAAGATTTGACGACACCAACCCAGCCAAAGAAGAGACCGAGTACGTAGACGCCATCATGGAAGACGTACGCTGGCTCGGATTCCAATGGGATCACGTCTACTTCGCCTCAGATTACTTCCAACAACTGTACGATTTTGCCGAACAGCTTATCAAAACAGGGCACGCCTACGTTTGCAGTCTCGACGCTGAGGAAACTCGCAGTTACCGCGGAGGCTGGAACGATGCCGGTAAAGACAGCCCCTATCGCCAGCGGGACCCAGAGGAAAGTCTCGACCTTTTTCGCCGCATGAAAGCTGGCGAGTTTGCCGAGGGCGAGCACACCCTGCGTGCCAAAATCGACATGGCCTCACCTAACATGAATATGCGTGACCCCACGATCTACCGCATCCGCAAGATCGATCATCACCGCACAGGCAGCGACTGGTGCATCTACCCCATGTACGACTATGCACATGGCATCAGCGACTCCATCGAACAAATCACACATTCAATTTGCACGCTCGAGTTTGAACATCACCGACCGCTCTACAACTGGTTCTTGGAATCATTGGACATCTTCCGTTCTCGTCAAATTGAATTCGCTCGGCTAAACATCACCCACACAATGATGAGCAAACGGAAGTTACTCGAACTTGTCCAAGACAATCATGTTTCCGGCTGGGACGACCCCCGCATGCCCACTATTTCCGGTTTGAGGCGGCGCGGTTACACTCCCGAATCCATCCGAAATTTTTGCGCTCGCATTGGCGTCACCAAACAAAACAGCCTTCACGACATGGCGTGGCTCGAAGATGCTCTTCGCGCTGACCTCAACAAACGGGCCAATCGCCGAGCTGGTGTATTGCGACCCCTTAAAGTCGTGATCGAAAACTACCCGGAAGAGCAAGTTGAACAGCTTGACGCCATCAACAACCCCGAAGACGAAAGTGCCGGTAAGCGTAAAGTCCCATTTGCCCGAGAACTTTACATCGAACGAACCGACTTTATGGAAGACCCGCCGAAAAAGTTCTTCCGGCTCGGACCTGGTCGTGAAGTCCGTCTGCGCTACGGCTATTTCATTACCTGCACGGACGTCATTAAAAACGATGCTGGCGAAGTCGTCGAACTACGCTGCACCTACGACCCGGAAACACTGGGAGGCCAAGCACCTGACGGCCGGAAAGTACGCGGGACCATTCACTGGGTCGCCGCCGCGACTGCGGTTACAGCCGAAGTTCGTCTCTACGATTATCTCTTCAAAACGGCGGATCCATTTGCAGCCAGTAATGCCGACGAAGCCAACGCTACACCCGCCGCTGATAGCTATCTGGATAACCTCAACGAAAGCTCGTTAGAAATCCTCACCGATTGCAAACTTGAACCTTCCCTTGGAGATGCCGCCGTCGGTGAGCTTTACCAATTTGAGCGACTTGGGTATTTCTGTGTGGATAGCAAAGACTCGACCCCAGCAAACCTGGTATTCAACCGCAGCGTCACATTACGAGACACGTGGGCTAAGATGCAACGCAAAAAATAGTGCCTTCTCTTTTCCCTGAATAGCTGATGACCGAATCACACCTGCAATCACACGCCACGAAAACTGTCCATGTCAGCGCTCCCACGCGACTACACTTTGGACTACTTTCTTTCGGCAATCAAGAAGGTCGGAATTTCGGTGGTGTGGGCTTGATGCTCAAAGAACCACGCGTCGAAATCACAGCAACTCCCGCAGACGAATTCGCCACGAAAGGTCCCTTTGCTGAACGACTGCTTGATTTTGCCCAGCAATGGCAGCTTTATACGCAGGTCGACACTTTACCGGGCTGCGTACTCACAGTTACCGCTGCCCCAGCGCAACACGTCGGCCTGGGTCTTGGTACTCAACTTGGACTGTCCACCGCAGAAATACTACAAGCATTCCTGACAGGCGAGGGCTTTGGCGCTATGGAGCGAGCCTTCGTTGTCAATCGCGCATCGCGCAGCGCGGTCGGAACCTACGGATTTGAATTCGGCGGATTAATCGTAGAGCGGGGGCGTCTTCCAAGTGAACGCATCTCCCCGCTAGAGTGCCGACTCGACTTTCCCGATGCGTGGCGAATTATGTTGATACGCCCCGAAAACGAACAAGGACTAAGTGGTGATCAAGAAACCCGTGCATTCGGCGACATCCCACCCGTATCTCAGCGAACCACCGATCAACTTATCACGGAACTTGAATCCGGCTTACTACCAGGCATCACAGCAGGTGATTTCCTGATGGCCGCTGATGCGATCGAAAACTATGGTCGTATAGCAGGAGGTTGTTTTTCTTCGATTCAAGGCGGGCCTTACAATGGTCGCTTGTTAAATCGCCGTGTGGAGTGGCTCAAGGACCTTGGTGCTCACGGAATTGGGCAAAGTAGCTGGGGACCAACATTGTTTTGCATATTCGAAACCGAAGCCGACGCGGAACGATTCAAAGATTCTATGGGAAGTGATGATTCTGGCCAAACGTTACGCGTCGAAATCGTCCGCGCTGACAATCAAGGCGCCGACATCTCCTAAGAGTACGTTCATTCGCTGTCAATTTTCTCTTGACATTCTTACCGATCTGCGGTCCACACCGTACAATATCTTTGACGGCTGAACCCTGTAAACACTTACCAATTTACGAAAGCAGATCTTTCAACATGGTCGAATTAGGCATCAACATCGATCACGTCGCGACTATTCGCCAAGCGAGAAAAACGTACGAACCCGATCCGGTATGGGCCGCAGCGTTCGCTGAACTCGGTGGCGCCGACTGCATCACCATCCACCTGCGTGAAGACCGCCGACACATCATCGACCGCGATGTCCGCATGCTTAGTGATTCAGTTAACATCAAACTCAACCTTGAAATGGCCACTGCCCCCGACATCGTTGACCTTGCCTGTGACACCACACCAGACCAAGTAACACTGGTTCCAGAAAAGCGAGAAGAAGTCACGACCGAAGGCGGACTCGACGTCATCACACACTACGAATCGATCAAACCAGTTGTTTCCCGATTACAAGATGCTGGCATCCGTGTTGCTTTATTTCTCGATCCAGACCCGTCACAAATAGAAGCGGCGGCCAAGATGAGAGTCCAAGCGGTTGAGCTACACACAGGTCAATATGCATTACACAAAGGCGAAGAGCAAATGCGGTGCCTTGCGCAGTTGGCAACTGCTGGAAAACTCATCGTCGAATCCGGTATGAACCTCCATGCTGGGCACGGCTTAAATTATCAAAACGTACTACCAGTCGCACAACTGGACAGCATGCTAGAGCTCAACATTGGGCATTCCATCGTCGCCCGCGCAGTGTTTGTTGGTCTCCGGCAGGCAGTCAGCGAAATGAAAGACTTAATCAGTTAATAACAGCTACAACACTATCCCCTTACTTACGGCAACAAGGAATATATTTTGGAGATTGGCTACTGTACCAACGTGCATGCCGGAGTCGACCTTGAAGCAACTCAAGCGAACCTCTCCAAATATGCTGCGCGCGTCAAGCAACTTGTTTCGCCGCATGACCCCATGGGTATCGGGCTGTGGCTCGCTGCACCGGCCGCCCAGCAGTTACTTGACTCCAAGCAAACCACAGTTTTTCGAGACTGGCTCGACGAACAAGGACTCGTACCCTTTACGCTAAACGGATTTCCCTATGGAAATTTTCACAAACGTCGTGGCAGACTCGAATATGGTGAAGGATTTTGTCTGCAGAGCCGAGGGGCAGTAGACG
>DTSG01000446.1:0-16216 GCA_012965455.1 Planctomycetaceae bacterium
ACAACAGAAAATCGCAGACGCATATGTAGGAACTTTGTTTGAAGAAGGTGTGCTGGCTTTGCTCGGGCGAGGTGGTGTTGTAGGTGGTAGTAGCGCCGGCGCGGCGATTCAATCGCGAATGATGATTCAAGGTGGAAAAACGGAAGCAAACATTGGGCAGGGATTTGATTTCTTGCCCAGCACAATTATCGATCAACACTTTACCGCGCGCAATCGATTGACGCGGTTAATGGGCGCCGTAGATCAACATCCACTAAAAGTAGGACTGGGGATTGATGAGCAAACAGCATTGCTTGTGGAGGGACGGATAATGCGTGTGGTTGGCGTCGGCAAAGTCACAGTTTGTTATGGAAAATCGGATAAGTACGGTCTCCAGGCACAACAAAAAACTTATGAACATGGTGCTACGTTGGATTTAACGTCGCTACGGAGGGTAGCGCGAGCTCGCCAAGAAGAACCGTTTCCGCCTCAGAAGACTCCGACGATTGAGGTTAAACGCGGGGCGTTGATGATTGTCGGTGGCGGTGGGATGTCGCTTGAGCTGGTCAAGGAATTTGTAAAACTTGCGGGCGGAAACGATGCCAAAATTGTTGTATTGCCTACCGCGATGCCAGATCCATTGCCGGGCACGACCGGCAAAAGAATGTTCGCAAAGGTCGGAGTGACAAATGTCACTGTGTTGACGCAACGTAAATTGGAGGACGTCGAATCCCACGAGATGCTGCGAGCGTTGAAAAAAGCGACGGGTGTGTGGTTTGGTGGCGGGCGGCAATGGAGATTTGTCGATGCGTATGAACACACAAAAGCGTTTCCGCTGATTCTGGCTGTTTTGAAGCGCGGTGGAGTGATAGGTGGCAGCAGCGCGGGGGCATCGATTCAAGGTGATTACTTGGCGCGGGGAAACCCATTGGGGAATTTGGACATCATGGCTGCTGGGTATGATCGTGGATTTGGATTCTTGCCCGGTGTGGCGATCGATCAACACTTTGCTCAGCGAAACCGCTTTGCGGATATGGCGAGTTTGGTGAAGAGGTATCCTCAAGTGCTGGGGGTCGGTATTGATGAAGCCACAGCGTTGATTGTCAAAGGCAATGTTGCTGAGGTTCGAGGACCTGGCAAAGTTCACTTTTTCGATCGGTCTCCTGATGCGGTGAAGACGGATTTAGGGTATTTATCGGTACCGTCTGGCAAAGCGTTTGACTTCGACAAACGCAGTGTATTAGAACAAGAAAACTAGTTGTGACTGAAAGATATTCGTCTGTCAAAAGCTCGGTAAATGTCTAGTTTTGCGGTGTTTGAGGTCGTTGTACCTGTTGCGTATTGTCGAATATATAGATAGGATTAGTTTTTCTACAGAAGTAGTTTGAAGGTAGAAATTTAGACAAGAATCAACACGGACTAACAAATAAAGAAAATTGGAGGGTTTCCTGTGGGAAGCAAACGAACTGGTAAAGGCCGCCGTAAAATTGGACGAAAGAAACGTCGCATGCGTGCGAAGATCCGTCACCGCAAGAAATAAACTCGCCTAAGAATTATCATCAAAACAATGAACGACGTCTGTATAAGACAGGCGTCGTTTCTTCATGCGCATTGCCGAGTGAACCTCACCCTGCGAAAGATGCTAGAATGGAGGATTCGATTAGGTTTTGCTGTTATTCAAACAAGGATCCACTTTGTGTCAATCTCTGCCGTCCGTGTTGTTATTACTTTATTCTGTTGCCTGTTACCACTTTCGATTGTCGCACAAAGTCCTTACAAGTACGGCTCAGATTCGCAGCGGCAAGAAGGTGTACCTCGAGGTGTTGTGACCAAGCACGTCTGGGACCAAAGCAAAGTCTATCCAGGAACGGTTCGAGATTATTGGATTTATGTACCAGCACAATACGATAAATCCAAGCCAGCTTGTTTGATGATTTTCAATGATGGTGGCGGTTATGTTCGGGAAAACGGACATTCGCGAGTACCCATCGTCTTTGATAATTTGATTCACAAAAAAGAAATGCCTGTGACGATCGGGTTGTTTATTAATCCTGGAGTCATTCCCGCATCTGCCGCAGGTGCCCAGGCCCGACGAAATCGCAGCTTTGAATATGATAGTCTTGGTGATCAATACGCTAGATTTCTAATCGAAGAAATGTTGCCCGCTGTGGGGAAGCAATACAACTTAATGAATGACGCCGAGGGCCGCGCTGTTTGTGGAATTAGCAGCGGAGGGATCTGTGCTTTTACCACCGCCTGGGAGCGTCCAGACGTATTTTCAAAAGTACTGTCCTACGTCGGTAGCTTTACCAATATCCGCGGTGGTCACGTCTATCCTGCATTGATTCGGAAAACTGAACGGAAGCCGATTAGAGTATTTTTGCAGGAGGGTGAAGGCGACTTGGATAATCTGTTTGGAAACTGGCCGCTATCAAATTTGCAAATGGAAGCAGCTCTCAAATACTCAAAATATGATGTCAAGTTAGTAATGGGCGTCGAAGGGCACAGTGGCCGCCATGGCGGAACGATTCTACCCGATGCATTGCGTTGGCTTTGGAAAGATGTGGCTGCAGAGTAAAGTTACGTTATTGAGAACTGGTGGTCTAAATAATCAGGTTTGTTAAAGACAAAGGTTGTTTGATGAAAATTAGTAAAACCATAGCGCGGTTGGTCGTAGTTGTAATCGCACTTTTAGGAGCGTATGAAACGGTCCAATCGCAAGATTTACCGCTGTCGTTGATCCTGATTGATGGAGAAAATTGGGAATTGGTGTCAGCCGAGCACGCGTTCACGGAAGGTCCGGCTGTGAATGCTGCCGGCGAAGTGTTTTTCACAGATGTCCCGAAATCGGAAATTTATAAAGTTGATTTAGCTGGAAAAGTCACTTTGTGGAGTGACCAGACGAATCGAACGGCCGGCGCCATTATGGGCCCAGAAGATGTGCTGTATGGTGCGAGTATCGGAGGCGGAGCGATTGTGAAATTTGACGCGGCAGGAAAACCAACTCCGATCGTGTCAGACATTGTTTGTAACGACTTGGTCGTAAATGCTGCTGGTGGAATCTATTTTACAGATCACAAAAATAAAAAGGTGTGGCACGTGTCCCCCCAGGGGAAGCTGCAGCAAGTCGATCAAAACATGACTTCACCGAACGGCATTATTCTTTGGCCCGATCAAAAACAACTAATCGTCTCGAACACCAAAGGCAGCGAACTGTGGACGTATCGCATCGAAGCTGACGGGAGTTTGTCCCATAAACAGGCCTACAGTACGATGCGTTTACCTGTCGGGGAAACCGAGAGTGGGGCAGATGGCATGACAGTCGACGTTGTGGGCCGTTTGTACGTGTGTACGCATGAAGGTGTGCAAGTCTTCGATACCCAAGGGCGTCTCAGTGGCATCATCGCCAAACCCCAACAACAGTTTTTATCCAATATTTGCTTTGGCGGTAAAAACTTGGACACGCTGTACGTGACAACGGTGGACAAGGTCTATCGTCGCAAACTCAATACGCAAGGCGTACGTTATTCAAAATAGGCATGGATTGTTGGTTGGGTCTAAGCTGTAGTTTTTTACGGTCGCTAATCTATTTCCATTCGACGCCAGACATCGATGCTAATGCGAGTTGTAACGCTTGTGTGCCATCGCGCCCGTGGCCTTGAGATTTTAGTCCTTCGTAGAGTTGTTTCGCCAACGCGAGGCCTGGCAGACAGAGACCCATCTTGTTTGCTTCGTCGATTGCAATCCCCATGTCTTTGATAAAGTGTTCTACGAAGAAACCAGGATCAAAGTCCTTGTCGATGATACGTGGCCCGAGGTTTGCGAGCGACCAACTACCGGCTGCTCCAGAACCGACAGATTTCATGACTGTTGGAAGATCTAAGCCAGCTTTGTATCCATACAGCAATGCTTCACAGACGCCAATCATGTTGGTGGCGATCAGTGTTTGGTTTACCATTTTCGTGTGTTGCCCAGCGCCGGCTGCCCCTTGGTGAACAATTGTCTTGCCCATCGCGTCCCACATCGGTTGCAGTGCATCGACGACATCTTTATCGCCACCGATCATAATTGAAAGCGTACCGTTGCTGGCACCAACATCGCCACCGGAAACGGGAGCATCGACACTGTGAATTCCTTTTTCAGCAGCGGCCTGATAAATTTCAACCGCGAGTGAGGGCTCGCTGGTGGTCATGTCCACTAGGATGTTACCAGCCGTACTGCCAGCGATCGCTCCATTTTCACCCAAAAAAACTTCTCGTACATCAGCTGGGAAACCAACGATCGCAAACGTAACATCGCTGTTTTCGGCCACTGCTTTAGGGCTGTCTACCCAAGTTGCACCTTGGTCGATTAGGGCTTGCGCTTTTTCAGGGCTCCGTGTGTAAATCGTTGCTTGAAATCCTTGGTTCATGAGGTGAGCGCACATACTAGAGCCCATGACACCTGTGCCGATCCAGCCAATTTTTGTCGTGCCGGGTTCAATGCTAGGGATTTGTGTGTCATTCATGAGTGTGTTCCTGAAGCAAATGAAATTAGAGAATATGGAGAAGGGTATTTTACCATTCGGATCGAACTTGTGTTATTGGTCGCATCAATTTACTAACACAAAACCAAATTCGTGCAGATGCACGGACGCTTGCACATTATCCCCAGCGATGTTCAGGGCGCCTAAAGATCTCATTGAGGATGAAGGCGTCGCGCGGTCCGTTGGGTTGCGATAAAATCCTCAATGCATGGGGGGCTAGCGGGATTTGATGAGTCCGATCAGATTCGAACGATGATTTACTGAGAACCGCTGACAAATCGACAGTATCGACGATCTCGTCTGCCGGATCATGGTGTTCAGCAACATATTCATCGAAAACGTTTTCATCCCCATAATTTTCGATTCTGCTATGTACATGATGAGCAGCCACTGGCGGGTTTGTGGCATGTTGTTCCCCGAGTTGAAGAGGTGCAGCGGCACCTTCTTCAACGGACTGCCGTGCAGCCGTGCGGCGATTACGAGCGGCTTGGCGGGTGGCCAGTTGTCGGGCCGCTTGCTCAGCTTGCTGTCGCTCCATTTCTTCAACGGCTTTAGCAATGCCTTTGAATATCTTATCGATGAACAGTAGCACGCTTAGTTGTCTCCTGCATCTACAGCGGGGTGATCTGTCACCGTTGTGGAAAACGAAGTCCGCATTTTTGTATCAGCTTGAATATTGCGAATGCGGTAATAATCCATGATTGAAAGTCTGCCGGAATTGAGTGCCGCGGCAATTGATTCGGGAACCGTCGCTTCGGCTTTCACTAATTCCGCTTCGCTTTCGGCGATGGCTGCAATTTGTTCTTGTTCAGCAGCCACAGCCATCGCGCGACGGCCTTCGGCTCTTGCGCGAGCGACTCGCATGTCCGCTTCTGCTTGGTCCGCCTGCAAGCGCGCTCCAATATTCGTACCGACATCAATGTCGGCGATATCGATGGATACAATTTCGAATGCGGTTTGTGAGTCGAGATTTTTAGCGAGTACAGTTCGAGAAATTAAGTCAGGGTTTTCGAGTACTTTTGAGTAGGTGTCGACTGAACCAATGGCGCTGACAATTCCTTCACCAACGCGTGCCATGATTGTTTCCTCGGAGGCACCACCAATGAGTTGTTGCAGGTTGGATCGTACCGTAACGCGTGCTTTGACTCGCAATTGAATACCGTCCTTGGCCACGGCGTCGAGCGTTTTCTTTCCGGAACTTGGTGATGGGCAGTCGATCACTTTGGGGTATACACTGGTTTGCACGGATTCGAGCACATTCCGCCCTGCGCGGTCGATCGCCATGGCTTCAATAAACGAGAGTTTAACGATTTTGGCTTTGCGAGCTGCAATCAGCGAGCGGATAACGACGGAAACGTTTCCACCGGCAAGGTGATGTGAGCAGAGGGCATCGACTGTGATGCCTTGTTCTTCGGTGAGGTCAGCTTTGACCGCCATGATTTTACTTTGCACAAGCATGTTTACCGGAATCTTCTTGAATGTCATGCTCAAGAGGTCCATGAAGCCGATGCCCGCGCGCGTCAGTTTACATTGAATGTAGAGGCGGAAGTACGAGAAAAAGATGTAGGCGACGACCAGCAGTATTACGAGGGCAGCAATGGTCAATCCCAAACCGAGTTCAGTAGAAATTGCGGATAGAATTAGATGTGGCATGATGAGTAGCTAACCTAAAAAATAAATCAAGGACAAATGCGGTTCGTCGAACAGACAACATACTGTTTTTCCGACCGCTGATGCAGTTTACCAAACATACCGACGTCTTTCACCTATAAGTCAGAAAAAATTAGCATGTTCGATTTTCAACTAAATTGTATCTGAATCGGTGCCATCAAGGTTTTCCTCAAATGCTGAATAGTCGATGGCAGCGGCTTCACTATCTTTCTGACTATCGTTGTTTTGCGTTACAGCAATCGCCTGTTGGATGTCTACCGCCTGAACCAATAGTCGATTACCTCGCACATCGGTAACTTGCACTGCACTTCCCCTAGCGATAAACGTTCCAGAACTCACCGCGTCATAGTGTTTTCCATCGATATCAACTTCACCATTAGGCATTAAGTCAGAACGACTAATTCCTTGGGTTCCCTGCAGGTGTTCTAGATTGCCTACAACGGCCTCGGACACTCGCAGGTCAGGTGGCAATGCGCGGCTACCAATAGGCGTATGATGCCAATATTTAATAATCAAGGCGACCATAAGTCCGGATGTCAAAAGTGCACTGCCAAGAATCGCAAGCCCAGTGTTATTGTCTATTTGAAACCCCATGATGACAGCGGCGATAAATGACGCTGCGGACAAGAACCCGATGATTCCGCCGGAGGGAATGAATAGTTCGAGAACAATCAGCGAAGCGCCAACAACGATTAAGATAATCGCCCAAGTTATTGGTTCCATCAGTCTAGTTCCTCGTAGGGATTGTAAAAATTGTGATGATTGTGGGTTGGCAACATTCCGGAGGGTTATGAAATGTCAGTCGATACTACCATGCGACTTCCAGTCACTTCAACCACTTCAATTAAGCTTCCCGAATCGACGTGTTTTCCGTCGCTGATCACATCGTAAATGGCACCTTCAATTTGTATTTTACCAGCCGGCGATAAGGGGGTGATTGTCACTCCCTGACTTCCCATTAAGTGGTCCCAGTGCACCAATGATTCGTTCCATTGAGTGTCAGCTTGTTGTTGTTGATCGGAGCGGGCAGGGGCGAGCATGTGACCCAAGCGAGTGTCACTAAGTGTTCTTGTCAATCCGATGTACAAAACAATCACTCCCAACACCGAGAAGATGACGGTGGCAACGGAATCGACCATCGAATCTATCTGAAAACTGTTTTGGGGGATGATAAACGTTTGACTTGCCAACACCAGTCCAACGAAGATTAGCCCCAGACCACTAAACCCAAATATGCCAAACCCAGGAATGATAAATATCTCAACGGCGAGGCACAATATACCGACGACGATGAGCACGACTTCTAGTGCGTCAACTGTGCCGTTGAGTTCTTTAGACCAGAGGAATAGTGCAAAACAAAGCAGGGCAACAATTCCAGGAATGCTCAAACCCGGAGTTCCCATTTCGATAAAAAGGCCGTACATGCCGATGGTCAGCATCACGCTAGCAAACCAAGGATTCATCGCGAAACGTTCGATCGCGGCGATCCAAGGTCGCTTGGAATGTGGTTCCAGCGTGGGGTTTAGTCCAAAATGATCGAGCACTTCGGCCATACTCGCTAGCGGTTGATTGGTCAGTCCAAGTTGCTGTACTTCGCTTTGTGTAAAGCCATCGGAACCGTCAATAAGTGTTTGCTTTTTCCAGTTTTCGAGTTCTGTTTGCTGATTGTATTGGTCCATGCAGAATATTTGTTGTACACCCGTCAATCGATGACGATAAACGTGAACTGGAAGACTTGGATCTATCATTGCTGCAAAAATAGACCAGGTGAGATGTTTGTCTTCACTGATTTTTTTTAGAGGCGGTAGAATGTCGATTAATTCGTCGGCAGATAATGGTTGATTGCCTGGGCCTCCGATGACGGCCTGTTTACTCAGAAATATCTCATCGCAGGCTAACGCAATTAATGCTGCCGACTCTAACGCTTGGTTTTGGATAAAAGCAACGGTCCGTACATCTCGACCACGTTGATTTAACTCGGCAATCGTATTACACAATTCTAGGATTGAAGGGTAATCTCCCCCGCTGCAATCGATATTGAAGCCAATCCAATTATGTCCCGTTTCGGATAAGTATTTTACCAGTTTAGTTTTTTCGTTAATGTCCGCCGCAGTCAGATGTCCAGCAGTGCTGCGTGAGACTAAGTCGACCAAGGCTGGGCGGATTTCGCCAACCGTTGTGGCACCTTTGAAAAACAAGTCGGCAGCGATATTCAATTTTGCTTTGAGAGCCGCATCCGATTGCTCAAGAACGCGAGTGTTGATGCTATTATCAAGCTGGCGTGTTGAGAGTTCAAATGGTGAACCAGGCTCCGAAAGAGTTTGCTCTTTGGTGAAACCAGCGGATTGTGAAAGTTCATCTCGCTCTTGTTGTGTCGCGTAGGTGATGCCCTGGTCTGTGGTTAGCTTGTAGACACCTTGAGCGGGATCTAAAAGTCCCAGCACGATTGCTTTTGGTAACAGTTGATTTGCAGCGGTAAATCTCAAGTAATCGTCGAGCATGGCTTGGCTAAGTGTTTGCTGGTCAGATTTGGAGGTTGCTATGGGACCCAATGTTGTGGCCGGGGCGAGATAGATTTGTTGTGATGCAAGTGCTACCAGCAATACATGGTCTTGAATTGAGCCGGAAAGCAAGGTGACTGTTTCACAGGATGTGGTGACATCACGATGGGCTAGCCGCTGGGCCAATACATTACATGCTTCGTAAGCACTAGCGCGATCTGCGTTATTGATAAATCTGAGGATTAGATAGGGTCGCTGGCCGTTTTCCGCAGTTGCGGGAATCTTTTGTAGTTGTTCGACGGCATGGTTGACAGATTGTACTAGGTCGTCAATTGACCGTAGCTCGATGGGCAACTGCACTTGCAGCAGGAGTGCTCCGCGACGGTCATCTTCGTTAGGTTGTCCCTGAAGCGGTGTTGAAAGTAGAGCCAAGCTACTGATCAAACAGAGCAATGTATGGAGTCTGCGGCTTGTTAGAATTCCGGTCATGGACGCTGGACACTGTACTAGGGGAGATAAAGTCATTATCCAGATTATACAGAAACGGGCCACAAAATGACTATGAAACCATTAGCGAGGAGTAATTGGATTTTGCGTCGCTTGGCGAGTGGTCGGCCGTGTTGGAGGAGCGGCATGGACTACTTTTTGCCAGCCAGCAGGAAGCGTTGGCTCGTAAAAATTGCGAAAAAAAGGATTCAGCTTATCAAACGGACTCGCAAAATTGACATCACGGTCTTGGAAACTAAAAACAGTTCTTGAGTGATTCTTACCTTTGACGTAACTACGATCAAAAATAACTAGGCCCTTAGGCAGAAAATCTTCGGTGCTGATGATGATATGAATGCGTTGATAATTGCTCGCATCTTGTGCAGATTTGGGATAAGCTTCGAGCCAGATTTCTTTCTTGGCTGTGGGGGATGTTATCGCGCGCACCCAAAAGCGTCTTTTGATATCAGCCGCGTTCGCGCCGAAAAGAAAAGGTAGCGGTCCGTTGATGATGTTCTTACCTTGCAGTTCGGCTGGTAAAACTTGTTGAATTAATTTTTGATTGTTGTAGTCATATTCGAAGATACTCTTTCCGTCACATACCCAGTATTCTCCGTGTACTCCAGGGATCGCCTTGTACGAAGGTTTGGCTGCTGCACTGACAGGAGCGTGATATGAGAGAACTTCTTCGACCTTGAAAAGCCCCTTATCTGGTTCTGCGTATTGTATTTTTCCGGTACTGAATGTTTTAAAGGTATTGGCTGGTCCATAGACGGTATCGAACTGCCAGCGTTGGAATTTGGTGCGGTAGAGATGTACCTTTTCTGTGCGTTGTTGCCAGTACGACAGAACTTTGTCGACGTAAGCAACATGGTCAGCTGCCAAGGGTATGAAACTCGGTGCTTGAATCTGCCGCGGCTGTGGGGTTGTCGCTGGTGGTGCGGTTTGCAAAGGCGTCTGAGCGGGAACCGTTTGTGCTTGCAGATTGTTACCGTGTGTTGCAGTGAGGACGGCAACAGCGGCAATCAATAAAAGGACGAAACGAAAATTATGCATTGGGTGATTCGATGATCTAACACAAAGGTGTAAGCGGGCGACTGAAACTTAGATTAGTTGCCCCGAATTTTAACAGGAAATCATTTTCTAGGGCTAGATAGGTTTCGGATCGGGGGGCTGCGGACAAATCCAACCGTAAATTTACGCCAATGGGAAAAACGGGAAGTCATCCTCCTGCGGCGGATCCTACAGATATTTTTTTGGGATTTTGAGGCCCATGTCTTTCATCAAAAACTTGATATCTTCCCAGACGTCGCGTTTTTTGCTGGGGTTACGTAAGATGTAGGCTGGGTGATAGGTACAGAGGACCTTGATTTTACCTTGCGTATGAAACTTCCCACGTAACTCACCAATAGGAGTGGTCACCTTGAGAAACGATCGAGCGGCAATTGCACCGAGACAAACGATGTAATCGGGTTTGATGATTTCGAGTTGTCGCTGGAGAAAGCCACTGCAGTTCGCTTGTTCTTCAGGGCTGGGGTTGCGATTTCCGGGCGGTCGACACTTGATAGTATTTAGAATGTAAATGTCTTTGCGCTGGATCCCCATCGCTTCAATGATCTCATTCAACTTCTTGCCCGCGCGACCCACAAACGGCTCACCTTGTCGATCTTCATCCGCTCCGGGGGCTTCACCATAAAAAACGAGTTTTGCGTTAGGATTGCCAACACCGAAAACAGTTTTGTTACGAGTGGCTGCGAGTTCGTCACAGGCGGTACATTGGGCAACCTCTTGGCAAACGACATCAAGTTGTATTTGCTTTTTCGACGGCATAGGTTTTTCAGGGCTTTCGGGAGTGGTTGTTTCTTGAGTCGTAGAGTTCGCAGGAATATTAGTCGGGTCAGGCGGCGGGTCCGGTGTGGCAAGTGTGGCGGGTGTTTCTGCTTGAGCAAGCGTGTTTGGTAGCTTGCTCGGGTCCCAATCGACGTCAACCGGCGGATTGAGATGCGTTAGCCCAGCTCGTTTTAAGCTCTGCAGTCGTTGGCGGACTGCTTTGTGAAGTCTAGCGAGGTTCACACTTTGGGTTGGTGTGGATGGAGATTCGGGCGTCATGTTAGCTTAGCGGTGTGGAAAATGTATCGATATTACGTCTTCAAATAGTCGAATTATAACGGTTTAACAGGCTATAGGAACTCTCATTTTAGAGACAAGTGTAAATCTCTCAAAGCAAGTGGTTTGAGCTGTCGACGGTCTAGCTTCTTAGTACTATCATTAAACGGCTATGGCACTTCCAAAAGTAGTAATTATAGGTCGCCCGAATGTCGGGAAATCCAGCATTTTTAATTGGCTGGCCGGTCGCCGGCTAGCGATTGTCGACGATGTAGCTGGAGTTACGCGCGATCGCATGATCTACTTGATACGGCACAACGAAGTGTTCTTTGAGATTGTGGATACCGGTGGGATAGGAATTAATGACGTCGACGATTTGAGCGACGAAATTGAAGATCAAATTCAACTTGCCATGGACTCAGCCGATGTTATTCTGTTTGTCGTCGACACACGCAGTGGGATGCTGGCTTCCGACCGAGAAGTCGCTAAGCGTTTGCGGTATATCGATAAACCGATCATCTGTGTCGCCAACAAAACCGATGAACCAGAGATGGATCCTGAGGCTGACGAATTCTACGGTTTAGGTCGCGGGAAATTGATTCGAGTCAGTGCTCTGCAAAATCGCAACCGTGATTTGTTGCTCGACATGATTTCTAAACGCGTGCCACAGTTGACCGAAGAAGAGTTGATGAATGAGAATATTGAGCCAAGCGAAATGAAAGTAGCTCTCGTTGGTCGGCGTAATGTTGGTAAGAGCACGTTTATCAACTCGCTTACGCAAGCCGATCGTATGATCGTCAGCGAGGTTGCCGGTACGACACGCGATAGCGTCGATGTGCATTTCGAGCTCGATGGTAAATCTTTCATTGCAATTGATACAGCTGGAATTCGAAAACGTAAAAGTGTGCGTACTGATGTGGAGTTTTATAGTACACACCGAGCCCAACGCAGTATCCGACGAGCGGATGTGACGTTGATGTTTTTTGATTGTTCACAGCGCATTAGCCAAGTCGATAAACAACTCTGTAAATATATTGCGGACAATTACAAAGCGTGTATTTTTGTTGTCAATAAATGGGACTTGATGGTCGAGCATATGCCGACGGAACGCTGGGTCACGTATTTGCGAGATACGTTTCAAACCATGTGGCATGTTCCGATCGCTTTCATAACTGGCCAAACAGGTAAGAATATGAAAGCCTTACTCAACCATTCTCAGATGTTGTTCAAGCAATCGCGGCAACGCGTATCGACAAGCTATCTTAATCGCTTGATTCGTGGGGCGGTTGAGCGACAACCACCACCAATATTCAAAAATCGCCGACCCAAAATCTACTATTGCACGCAAGTGAGCACAGAACCGCCAACGATCGTCATCAAATGCAACAATCCAAAAGCCTTTGCGCCGGATTATCGCAGGTACTTACTAAGTGTTTTGCGAGATCAACTAGAATTCGGCGAAGTCCCAATTAAGATGTATCTACAGCGTCGTGAACAGTCAGATGAACGCAATGAGATGGGGAAGATTGGCTAGCAGAGCTCTTTCTCTCGGTCGCTCAATGACCGCAGTCGTAAAGTTTTTAAATTCAAGTCAATGGATTGGCACCAGTTAAGGGAATCCAATGCACATTGCAGGTGAAACGAGCGAAGCAAACCGCCCCGCATCGACCGCCGCTCGTCTTTGTGGCTTGTGCAAGTTGATACGTCCCCACCAGTGGGTCAAGAACTTAGTGCTGATGTTACCTGCATTGTTGGCACACAAGCTGTTTACGGGTGACATTTGGCAGCAAGTTGCCTGGGCGTTTGTGAGCCTCAGTTTGTCTGCTTCGGCTGTTTACGTTTTAAATGATCGTATGGATTATCTGGCAGATCGCGAACATCCCAAGAAAAAATACCGAGGCTTTGCAAGTTCATTGGTGCCATTGTCTTGGGCCCCGGCGACCGTGGCTTTGCTGAGTATCAGTGGGTCGTTGATTGCTTGGTTCTTTTTGCCGCTCTCGTTTTTATATGGTTTGTTGTTCTATCTATTGCTAACGACGCTCTATACATTTTGGCTGAAACGGTTGGTAATTGTTGATGTCCTCGTCTTGGGCGGTTTGTATACACTGCGGATCATCATCGGTGGCCTGGCAACTGATATTACAGTAAGTACTTGGCTGTTGGCATTTTCGATGTTTGTGTTTTCTAGCATGGCATTTGGGAAACGATATAGCGAGTTGTTGAGAAACCAAAAGATTGCCACTGAAAACGATGCCCCGCTAAAACGCAGAGGCTATCACGTTAAGGATTTAGCGTTAGTGCAGACGCTTGGTATCTGCACCGGCATGATGTCTGTATTAGTGTTGTCACTCTATGTGGACTCGACTGCCGCGAATAAATATTACGAATGTCCTCAAGCACTATGGGGAGTTTGCATTGCTGTGTTTTACTGGATATGCAATTTTTGGCTGATGGCACACCGTGGTCGCATGAATGAAGACATCGTGAAATTTGTTTTCTTGGATTGGTCAACGTTAGTTGGTGCCGTCATCGTTATTGCCTGCAGTATAATCGCAATATGGCCCTTTGGTTAAGATGACGGAGTGCTTGACCATGAATGACCATCACGACACATCGCTAGAGCCTGCGAATTCAAACTCCGCTCCGGCAAAAGAACTACTCGCGGGATGGGGGAATGTAAATCCACGACGAGCGACGTTGTTGTCAGTCTTTAATACGGCGAATCTTACAAGGGCTGTAACTAACAGTGATCAAGTCGGTGGAGCAATTGCGCGGGGCTTAGGCCGCAGTTATGGTGATTCCGCCGTCAATTATGAAGGTTTCGTGCTGTCACAGATTTCGCGGAATCGAATGTTGTGTTTTGATTCTGAAGCGGGGTTGTTGACTTGCGAAGCGGGAGTCTCCTTAGCAGACATTATCCAGTGCTTATTGCCGCGCGGTTGGTTTTTACCCACCACCCCCGGTACAAAATTTGTCACCGTGGGAGGTGCAATTGCCGCGGATGTACATGGAAAGAATCACCACGTGGATGGCAGTTGGGGAACCTTCGTCACGCGCTTTAGTCTATTGACGGCGACTGGGGAAATTGTGGAGTGCTCGCGCGAGGAAAACAGCAAACTATTTCGGGCAACACTGGGCGGTATGGGATTAACAGGAATTATAATTGACGCCACGATTCAGTTGACGAAAGTTACCACGGCATTTGTTAATCGACATCAGCAACGCGCTAGGAATTTGGATGAAGCATTAGACATGTTTATGGAGACGGATAACCAATATCAGTACAGCGTAGCATGGATTGATTGCTTGAGCCGTGGTGCAAAAATGGGACGTAGCGTCTTGATGTTGGCCAACGATGCGTGTCCGGAACAAGTTGCTAGTCTGCAGCGACAGGGTCCTTTCTTTCAGCCGCGCCGTAAATCGCGAACGGTTCCATTTAATTTTCCAGCACTCGCATTAAATAAATTGTCGATTAAGGCCTTCAATAGTCTGTACTACCGAACACACGGTACGGGTGACGCTGTTGTTGACTACGACAGCTTTTTCTATCCGCTCGACAGCATTGGTCATTGGAACCGCATTTACGGACGGCGCGGTTTTGTGCAATACCAAGCACTGTTGCCGACAGAATCCTCGCGACGGGGTATGCGAGAATTGATGGAAGCGATCACCGAGTCTGGGCAGGGATCGTTTTTGGCAGTGTTGAAGAGCAGTGGTCCGCAGGGAATTGGTACTTTGTCCTATTTATTCTCCGGTCATACGTTAGCGCTGGATTTTCCCTATCGCGGTAAAAAGACCGAGCAGCTATGTGCTAAACTCGATCAGATTTTGTTAGAACATGGTGGTCGCGTTTACTTGGCAAAAGATGCATTAGTACAACAAGCGACGTTTGAGGCAATGTATCCCACGCTTGACGAGTTCAAGCAAATCAAGGCACAGTGGGATCCACAGCAGGTTTTTCGTTCAGCGCAGTCCGATCGACTCGGAATTACTGGTTGATAGCGAAGTAAGGTAAGCAGAACCCATGGCACGACGCACGACATTTTCACAGCGTAGTTCTGAGAAAACGAAACCCGCTGCGCCTCGGATTTGGCTAGCGGTGCCTAAACGTAAGTCGCGGATTATGGTTTCTATTTTGCTGGGCACCTTGGTTGCTGCGATTGCGCTAAAGTCTTACGAAACGCCGCGAGTCGAAGCTGGTCAAGTCATTAAAGATAATGTAGCGGTCGTGGGAATTGACGACGCGAATATCTTTTTCACCTATGCTCGTAATATCGCAAACGGTCATGGTGCGGTTTATAACGTGGGTGGAGAGCGAGTGGAGGGGTTTTCATCTCCGTTGTTCACACTCTTGTGTACAGGTATTTTGTTTTTTACCGATCACGTGGAAATCGCGGTGCTGTTACTTAACACGGCGCTGCTGGTCGTCGTGTTAATCGTAGTACAGGAATTTCTGCATACGACGCTTTGTGTTGATGGTGCTCAGGTTGCTGTGGTCGAGCAAACTGAAGATAGAATCACCGCGCGGCAATACGCATTTCTGAATTGGTCGACAAGTGTGTTGTTGTGGGCCTGGATTTTAGGAAGTCCGCAATACGTCATTTGGACGACCATTACGTTAATGGATGTGGGACTGTGGGCTGCCGTGTTTGTAGTAGGCACGTTGGAGGTTGTCAAAGCAACGCAATATCAGCCTCAGCGAATGTTGCAAGATTGGCGCGTCATGGTTTGTGTTGTGTTGATGTTATGCACGCGATCCGAGGGAATGTACTTTTGCTTAGTTTGGATATTGATGCTGGGATGGGTTCGTCGAAGGCGGTTTGCACCGACAGGAGGCAACGTGCGGGCTTGCATGGTAAGTGTGGCGGGACCGCTGTTAGTATATTGCTTGATTAACGCGGCGGTTATTGGCGGACGGTATCTCTATTTTGGTTATCCCTTTCCCAAT
>DTSG01000446.1:16226-24802 GCA_012965455.1 Planctomycetaceae bacterium
GCCCGAGTTGTTCTATAATTTGAAGCTGGGATTAGGCTACGCACTGTTGTTTGTGATTACTCAGCCGTGGGTTATCCCCGTAGTATTAATAGTTCTGTGGTGGAGCGTGCGGTTGGTACGAGGTCAGGGTTACGATGAAACAGGGGCGCGGTATTTGTCCTCGCCAGCGATGACAACGGCAAGTTTAGCAGCGATTTGTTTGTTAGCGCTGGTCTGCCCGGTTTTGACTGGAGGGGATCATTTTGATTATGCGAGGTTCTTCCAGCCGATGTGGCCTGTGCTTGGTCTTGTTGGCGTAGTGACGTATCGAGGTTTGTCATTGCGGCAACGTTTTGCGAGTGCTTTAGCTCCGTGGCGGATCGTGTTTTTGGTGGTTTTGCTTGGCGGTACCATCTTGTTTGCGCAGCAACCGACGTGGCTTAATTTGTTGCAAACACGTGGTCATGACACTCAGATGCGACATGATTTTACATTGGCTATTCGTGGACGGGCATTAGGCGATTTGTTAAATGGGTTTATGCAGCGGCTTGAACTCAATGCTGACGCTGTGTCTGCTTCACCGGCTCTTTCCAACCAGGTTCTGAGAGACCGCGACCGGCCGATGTCGCTCGGTACGCTTACTACCGGCGGAGTAGGATATGCCTATGCGGGCAGGAAACTCGACATGTTGGGTCTTAACAATGTATCAATGGCTCACAGCGCGGGCGACCGTCGCGGCAACAAAAATCATGCGGCATTCAATAAAGATGTGTTTTTCGAATTGCTGCCGGATATGTTTGCCGCTCAATTCTCCGCTGTTGGTGATCAGATCCCCGAGCAAGCCGCGAATATATTTCCCTTTAACTATAGTTTCTGGCAGGCGTCATTGCAGCATTTGGATCAGGATCAACGATTTGTGGATGCCTATTCGCCGGTCGCCATAACATTGTTTGTCCAGGATGCAACGACAAAAAAACAATCAACTCGTATCATCACAGCGTGGATGCGCAAGGAAGTTCTTGCCAATATCAAATTGCGAACAACGAGTTACCGAGTTGAGGTTATCTCCAATCAGCTCGGTGAATGAACCAAGAGACTCTCAATTGTTAGCCATCGCCGCAGGTGGTACACCGAGGCTTTTGCCGCCGTCGATGGCGATGCTGGTCCCAGTCACCATTAGCGATGCATCGCTTGCTAAGTAAAGCACAGCAGCCGCAACTTCATCGACATGAATCATGCGGCCTGCTGCTCGAGCGATAGGACTGGCATCCACAGTCGCTTGGTAGGCCGCCGCTGGGTCGCCTGTTGCTTGGAGCCCTTGATCCATCATGACGGTTTCACCGACAGGCCCTGGGCAGACAGCGTTGACTCGAATTTGATCAACGCTATGGCACAGCGCTAAGCTACGCGTCAGGGCGATCAATGCTCCTTTGCTGGTCGAGTATACGGGGTCGTGAGCTCGTGGCAGCAGTCCAGCATTGCTCGATATGTTAATGATCGACCCGCCGTTACTCATGTAACTTATGGCATGCTTGCTGCAAAGAAATGGACCCTTCACATTCACACCCATGCAATAATCCCAATCTTCTTCGCTGACATCAGGGATTTGTTTAACCATCCCGACACCTGCATTGTTGACGAGGATATCGATTTTGCCTGTTTGTGCCGCAGCCATTTCGATCAAGTGAATGACGTCTTGTTCAGCAGTGACGTCACATTTTGTCGTCGTGACGTTGAGTTCAGGGAAAGTTGTATCGTCGGCCGTAGCAGGTGCAATATCACCACCGAATACCGTAGCACCGTTGTTGGCCAACATAATGGCGACGGCTCGGCCAATACCTGACGCTGTGCCCGTTACCACAGCTGTCTTACCGCGTAGTGAGTTTGCGTTCATTGTGATAGTGCTTCAAGACTATTTAGGAAACAGCGCTGAGTTGTTGCCACTATTGGAAGGAATTGGTACTGAGACAGAAGCGGGTTGAATCGGGCGCATGTAATTAATGATGTTGGCCGAATCTCGGATTGCATCAAACTTAGTCGTCATGGCGGCATGCAGTTTGCGTTCTAGCAGATAGGAATCCAGTTCGTTGCGGACATCTTCCAGCTCATCAACTACTGGTACAGTACGCCCGAGGCATCGCATGATGATATACTTGCCGCCGACTGCTACGATCCCCGATAGTTCACCTGTTGCTAGGCTGAATGCTTCTTCTTCGAGCACAGGTTGTCCACCGTGCATACGAATCGGCGGAACTTTTCCTTGATTGGCACGTGACACGGGTTCAATCGAATATTGTGTCGCAAGTTCTCCAAAGAAATAGTTCGTGGAATTGTTGTTTGCTAGTGCCCAAACCATGTTCGCTCGACGTTGGTTATTCAACACGATTGCTAGGATTTCCACTCGTTCGCCATAATTCGCTTCAAAGGCCTTTTGACGGTCGGCATCTGTAATGCTGATCGAATCGTGTACTAATTTCTTCAAAGCTACGGAAGGCCAAACAGCGTCCTTCACGTAAATACTGACGGTCACTCCGTCTTGTTTGGTGACATCGTTGAGCCAGGCATTAACGTCTGCTTTACCATCAACGGTTTCATATCCACGAGAAACAGCAGCTCGAGCGATTTCATCGTGCAGATCTTGTTGCTCGACGGTTTTATTCGCTGAGGCGAGGTGTTGTTCGAGTAGCTTGCGGTTGATTTCACCTTCGAGTACATCGGTGCCGTAACGCTTGATGCATTCTTCGGCTAGATCGCGAACCGTTATCTGTTGACCATTGAGCAGAGCGATGATCCCTGGGTGAGAATCTTTCATACTTGGTTTCTCATAGAGCGTTATGATTGTTGCTGCGTCTCGGAGTTCTTTGAAAATCGATGCCGAGTAGGATTGTAAATGGCGTTCCCTGATTTGATCGCGCAATCGTGATTCGGCATCTTTGCGGAACTGGGGAGCAACGTAAGTTGAGGAGATGCGTTTCTCACATTTGACAAAAACGTACTGATTACCAATTTCGATGATCTTGGAAATATCACCTTCTGCTAGGCTATAAACTTCGACCTCTAAGCTGGGGTCACCAACGTGCTTGCGAATTGGCGGAATGAGACCGCGGGCACTGGCACTGGCTTGATCCTCGGAGTGATCTTTGGCTAACGTCCCAAATGTACTCGGATCCGCGATAGCCTGTTCTCGTAGAGCAGTGGCACGTTGTAAGTTTGAATGAGCAATGATGCGGACCTTTACTTTAGGACCGAATTCAGATTCAAACGCTTCGTCGAGTTGTTCTTGGGTAACTTGGATTTTTTCAGAAGCAAGTTGGCGTAGTGCGAGGGTTGGCCAAATGATTTCGTTGCGATATTGAATGGGGTCTATCTCGCGTTCTTGCTTTAGCATGAGCAACCAGCGTTCGGTCGATAGCCCGAATTTTTTTGCCATGCGAGCGATTTCTGCCATGACATCTTGTTCGGATATTTCAATATTGTGTTGCTGACAAGCTTGTTGGATTAGTTTCTTATTGAGGAAACTCTCGAGCACCTCTTTGCCGTAACGGTCCAGGCATGCTTGTGCTAGTTGATTGCGTTTGATTTGCTGGTTGTTGACTTCCGCTACGATCTTGAGCTTGCTGGATTGCCCGACGGTCCGCGAGGCCACGGATTGTGTCGTTGGTTTTGTAATCGCCGCAGGTTTTGCCGACGGGTTTTGCGTGATGGCATTGGCTGATTTTGGAGCCGGTGTTTGTTCAGCGGTAGCCTCTTCCGAAGCAAGCCAGTAGACGCGCGCGGTAATGGTTAAACCTAACAACAGGATGGCCGCTACAACGACGATCCAGCGTTTGTTTGATTTGTGGTGATTTGTAGTCTTTTTCGCATCCTTGCGTGTCATACCGATGGCTCCTAAACCAACTCGAATTAGTGTTTCGATTAGTGGTGGAGTATAGGTCGTTTACGCAAAAACGGTCAAGATTGATCGGTTTCACAAAAGTCCAGCAAAGACGAAAGGTAGCGGGGAAATCCCCTACGATGGTGTTAACACAATTTTTCCGGCTGTGCCGCCAGATTGGTTCAGCGTACTGTCTTCTTGCATTTGGTGCGCAGCAGCTGCCTCGGACATAGGTAACACTTGGCTGATATTAGCCTTGAGTGAACCGTCGCTAAGCCATTGATTGATATCATCGGCGCAGGCCCGCAGAGCTTCATCATTCGCTTTGAACATCACAAAACCCATTAGTTTCAGGCATTTGACGTAGAATGGACCAACGGGGAATTCAGGACGAGCGTCGCGGCCTGCCATAATGACGATCCGCCCATATTCTTTCATGACTGAGATGATGCCTTCCAGGTTTGGTTCGCGGAGCGTTTCCCAGAACACATCTACACCATCGGGGGCGGCTGCCAAGATCGCTTCCAACTCGTCTTCGGTGTTATAGTTGATCACGACATCGGCTCCAAGTTCTCGACAGCGAGCAGCTTTTTCTTCATTCCCGGCGGTGGTAATAACCGTTGCGCCACAGCGTTTCGCCATTTGTAGTACCATCGCTCCGACACCTCCGGTACCGCCATGCACAAAGATTGTTTCACCCGCTTGGAGTTGTGCGTCGCGAAATAGCCCTAGATGTGCCGTAACACCTACCAAAGAGCAAGCAGCGGCGTCGTTGTCGCTGACGTTGCTCGGAGTCGCATAGAGTTCGTCTTGCTCAACCGCACAAAATTCAGCAAACGTGCCTTGCTTGCCCAACAGTCCCTGATTTGTCCCCCAGACACGCTCACCAACTTTGAATCGCGTAACCTCATCGCCAATCGCTTCGACGGTACCCGCTAAATCGCAACCAACGACGAACGGTTGTGGTAGCTCCCAATAGTTAGCACCGTTGCGAATATATGTATCGACTGGGTTCAGCGATACAGCGCCCACTCGGACTAAAACCTCAGTGCCACGAGCTACGGGCGCGTCAATGTCTCCGAATTGAATGTTACTGGCGGGACCACATTCGGTAATATATGCTGCTTTCATCGTATTTGATGTCCTTGCGTAAACGTACATTAAATTAAGACGGTGCTTTGTGCTATTTTAGCGACTACCGAGGCTACGTAAACATGCGGTAATTCAGTAATGCCTCGGCTGCTATCTTAGTCGTGAGTTTAAATATCTGCAGGGAGTTGCAACTGTGACTAGGATTTCATGTCCGAAATATGAATGCGATAACTGCCCAATTTAGATTGAGCGGCGTATAATCGAGGCTTCGTTGTTTTACCCGAACAGATTCTAAGTTGATATTAAATTCTGATGGACAAACCAGATAAAATAGATACAACAGAATTGGTTAACCGCTCACAAGCCGCTGCGCATGCGGGTTTACTCTCAGATTCTGCACTTAACAACTTAACACTATGGTTAACGCAATCGCGTTATGCTGAATACGTCTCGGCGATTGGTATGGCTATCGGCGAAGAAAGTTGGCAGGAGTTGGATGACGTGTTTTGGACGGTAATTCCATTCGGCACTGGTGGGCGCCGCGGGCGGATGCATCCATTCGGCTCAAATGCAATCAACGACCGTACAATTGGTGAAAGCGCCCAAGGCTTGGCAAATTACGTGCTCAATACATCAGCCACGCCAGCGACTGCAAACGAGCGATTATCATGTGCAATCGGCTATGACACGCGACATCAATCACGTCATTTCGCAGAACTCTGTGCCGGAATCATGATCGCCAACGGGTTTCATGTTTACTTTTTAGATGAGTATCGCGCTACACCACAAGTATCATTTTTGGTGCGGCAAAAGCAATGTGCCTGCGGCATCATGGTTACCGCGAGTCACAATCCCCCGAGTGATAACGCGGTAAAAATATATTGGAATGATGGTGGTCAAATATTACCTCCACACGATGCCGGTATTATTGAGCAGGTGATGGAACAAGTTGAAAATATAGAGGTTCGTGATTTTGACGAAGCAGTCAGATCCGGTGACGTGACGATTTGTACCGCGGAGATTGATGAGCTTTATCGAGCTGCCGTTGTCGAACATTGCAGCCCTCCGCGCCTTTCCTCAAACGGTCAGGTTTCTCGGGGATTAAAGGTGATCTATTCGCCGCTGCACGGAGTTGGTGGGTTTGTCGTACCAGCAGTCTTACAGGCTTGTCAGTTTGATAACGTGGTTGTTTTTCCTGACCACGCTGAGCCCGACCCCAATTTTACAAATGTGCCTAACCATGTTTCAAATCCGGAAGACCCAGCGGTGTTTGATTCAATCATTAAATATGCTCAACAAGCAGGTGCAGATATTGTCTTAGCGACTGATCCTGATGCGGACCGGATGGGATGTGCGGCGGCGGTGAATTTATCTGACGAAAGCGGATGGAAGACGTTCAACGGCAACCAACTCTGTGCGATGCTAGCTGCCTATCGAATGCAGTCGTTGCAGGATCAAGATCTACTAACCTCAAAGAGTTTCCAGGTCACTACTTTGGTGACAACTTCGCTAGTACGGCGGATTGGCGAGCACTATGGTGTTCAGACACGCGATGATTTATTGGTTGGGTTTAAGTGGATTGCCTCAGCGATCGATGAAGGAGGGCCCCACGATTTCATCTATGGCACGGAAGAGTCGCATGGATTCATGATTGGCGATTATTGCCGCGACAAGGATGGTGCAGCAGCTTGCATGTTGCTGTGTGAGTTAGCGGATGATCTAAAACAACAGGGGAAAACGTTACATGATTTTCTTGATTCACTTTACAGACAATTCGGAGTGTATCAAGAAAGTTTGAAGACCATCGACATGCAGGGAAGCAGCGGAATGCAGCGGATGCAACAAGTGATGGATCAACTACGCAACGCAAGCCCTCGCGAACTTGGCGGGCAGCAGGTAATTCGGATACGTGATTACTTAACCCACCAGATAACAACCGCCGCTGGAAGTGTGACCGTATTCAGTGGGCCGACTGATAACTTGCTATTCTTTGAGTTAGCCACCGTTGGACATTATGTTGCTATCCGTCCTTCAGGCACCGAACCCAAAATAAAATTCTATACGTTTACCAGGGCCGACATGGAAACAGGTTGCAGCGTCGAAAAAACTCAGGGTATTCTTAACGCGGTGATTCAGTTGATTGAAGATGATCTGCAGCGTTTCGTGGATGCTGAATGATCACTGGGAACAGCCCCTACGGCATGGTTTATGATGCCGTTTGTTCGTCGGTGACGCGTGCGAGGAAGGAAGCGTAGATTCCGATATTGCGGGAGTAAATGGTCAGGCAAACCCAAATGGTGGTGATGCCGATCGCTTTGACGATGAAACTATCGGCTAGTAGCGCAACTGGAAATGCCAGCATAGATACGACGATCATGGGTATCGAGGTAAAGGCGAATTTAACGAGCAGTTCTGGAAATCGCATGATGCGCTGCTGCAGCATTCTTGAAAATGGCAAGTAAAAGCGATTGTTCTCGAAAATCGACATTAGGGTGAAGGGAAAGATGACCGCCGTTACTAAAATGGCAAGCCCTAACGGTATGAATATCATCGACTCAGGAAGGATTGCTGAAAGTAGTCCGTATAACAATGCTGCTGGGATGGCCGCGGTTCCCATCGCAACATAAATAATGAGAGATTCAAGAAGCCAGTCCACTAAGTCAAATGGTGGCCATTGTGTTATTTCTAAATCGCCATAAGCCGTTTGTCTGACGATGTTAATCAAGGTTGTGAACGCAAAAATGCTGATTACAAAAGCGATGAGAAATGAAATCATGCTAACGAAAAAACTTATGTAGTCTTGGGGCTGATCCCCGCCCGCTGCGGCCATTTGCAAAATGCCAACGTTTACGATCCAAGCAGCAGTCAGCAGTGCAACGCGAGATAATACGGACGCGTTGGTCCCCATCATCAATAGCATTTGCAGCCACGATATTTCAGCAAACTTATTTTCCGCGGAGACAAGTTGCTCGTGCTCTTGTTCTGCTTGCTCAAGTATCACATTGTCGACATCTTCGGGGGAGCGGCCAATTTTTTCACGTAGATTCGGAGATGCTGAAAGGTCAAAATCAGATTGTTCAGTGATTAATTCTAATCCCGGGCCATGTTTCATTCTTTTGACTGGAGCTGGCATTGGGTTTGGACGTTCGATGTCCATTGACTTAAAACAGTCGGGACAGGCAACTGTGGAATCAATGTCTTCCGGCGTTGCTGCGACGGCAGTATTGCATACCGGGCAAACAACAGCCCATTCGATTACCATTTCATACTCGACTTCGGGCTTCGCTGCCACAGGCTGTTCCATGGCCTTGGTTGCAATCTTGGTTCCAGCACTATTTGCTCCATGACCAGAATTGACGGTTACATCAATCCGGCGGCGCGTAGGTATCGGTAGTTTAGCAGGCGCGTCGACTGTTACTGGACCCGAACAGTCTGGACATTGTACGGTATCGCCAATGTCCTCGAGATTTACCGTCAAATGTGTGTTGCAGGTCTGACAAGCGATATCCCATTGGACGACTAATTCAAAATCGCCAGTCGGAACTGGTGATGTTGTCTGTGTCTGTTGAGTTGTTGGACCAGCGGCAGCAGGATCTACGTTGTAATTCTCGTATCCTCCAAGGTCATCAAT
>DTSG01000447.1 GCA_012965455.1 Planctomycetaceae bacterium
TGTTCTTTGGTTCCTGCCATGAACCTCCCCCGTACTACGACCGGCCTTCCGGTTACTTAATATATGTTACCTAATTAGTTACCTTTAAGCAAGCATTTTTGACCATTTTTTCTAAGTTATTTTAGGGTAACTAGCAGTAAAATACTTGTTACTTTCGCCGAAAATTGACTTAAATAACTCTATATTAGTCACTTAATCTATAATCAATATCGACTTTAACCCGATAAACATTGGTGTTGCACCAACAACGCCTGTCTCGTTGCTAAGAAATTCAAGTAGTACACCTTTCAATACTGTAACCATCTCGAATGAGTGGACGTAGTTGGCATTTTAGATGACTTCCTCGTGAAACGCTGTGAATGATATGACAAATAATGGTTTAACGGCAATTGTATCGACCCTAGTTTTTGGCTCAATTCTAGCCTCATCAAGTCCGCTCACAAATGGTGATGCTGCGGAGAAAACTAACCCCAAGTTGGCGGCTGCAATAGGGCATCCGTCGTTCTTGAGCCCGCATGCGTCGCCGATTGCTTTGAATCGGAATCGTGTTTTTGTTGTTAATACGCCTTCTGATACGGTTGATGTGATCGATAAAAAAACCCGGAAGGTTGTTGCTCGCATTGACGTCGGCATTGATCCAGTCGGCATCGCAGTGCGGCCGGATGGAAAAGAAATCTGGGTTACAAATCATGTTTCGGATTCTGTAAGTATCATTGATACCGATCCGGCCAGTCCGACTTACCTGCAAATTATCGCCACTATTCAGGAATTTGATTTCAAAGCTAAATCTACCCGTTTTGACGAGCCAGTAGGCATCGCTTTTGCGAATAATGATAAAGCTTATGTCGCCCTTTCGTCAGAAAACAAAATCGCTGTAATCAATGTGGCGACTCGAAAGGTGGATAAAAGGCTCAACATCCCGGCGCAGGATCCAAGGGCCATAGTTGTCCGTGGGGATCGACTCTACGTGATTCCGTTCGAATCGAATAATAAAACACAGCTTTCCGGGGGGACCGGCAAAATTGACGGTAACTTAGTCACTTTTGACGCCAATGAGCATTCGATTGCCAATAACAATGTATTATCACTTGGGCATGTCACGGATATCGTCAAACACCCTAGGGTTCCTGATCGTGATTTGTTTATTTTTGACACCAAGACCGATGAGCTCGTCGATGTCATAGACACTCTTGGTACGTTACTTTATGGACTCACTGTTGACTCAAATGGCCGCGTCTTTATCGCTCAGACCGATGCTCGTAATGATGCAAATGGTCGCTCTGGTTCAAGGAAACATGGCTTGGCTGAACTGGAAAACAGGGCTTTTTTCAATCAGATCACAAGCGTCAAGCTCGGGGGCAAACCGAAGTTTTTTAATCTCGAGCCACTCCCCCCAAAACATCCTGAAAAAGGAAAAGCGCTTGCAACACCGTTTGCCATCCAGATCAGCGATGACGACTCAACTTTGGTCGTGTCTGCAGCCAGTTCGGACAAGATCTTTACTGTTGATACAAAAACCGGAGACGTGCTTGGGCGAGTCGAGGTTGATTCGGTACCACGTGGCATAGCGCTTGAATCGGTCGAGGGAGGCGGGCTGTCGAACGCTTGGGTCCTGAATGCAGTTGCCAATTCTGTTTCTTTGGTCGATGTGTCCAACCCAGCGAAACCAAAGGTAACGGAGACTATAGCCTTGCAGGATTCGACGCTTCCGGAATTTAAACGAGGGCGAATAGCGTTCAATAAAGCCGCTGCATCTACAACCCAAACCTTTTCTTGTGCAAGCTGTCATCCGGATGGTCACACAGACCAATTACTCTGGGTCCTGAAAACGCCTATTGTCACTGGCGGCAACCAGATTATGCCACGCTCGACCATGCCTGTTCGTGGCCTGAGGGATACGGCTCCCTATCATTGGGATGGAATTCCCGGAGATCCGTATGGTGGAAATAATAGTGCCAATACTCGAATCGATGTTGCACCGAATAGCAGTCTTGAAGTTCCGGAAAGTACTACCCGCCACCTGATTGATGCAGGGCTTGCCTCGACCATGGCCAGAGTTGGCTCTAAACAGGTAAATGATGAGGGGAAAGAGGGCTTATTGACAGGGGGTGAGCGAGATGCCATGTCTAAATTCTTGCTCAGTGTCACTTATCCGCCTGCTCAAAAGCGTGCCTATAACAATGTTCTTTCTAAGAAAGCTCAAGATGGCTTTGAACGATTTCACATCAAAGGCAATGTGAGATCTCGTAAAGCAAATAATGTCTGTGGGAACTGTCACCGGATGCCGTTTTGGGTG
>DTSG01000448.1 GCA_012965455.1 Planctomycetaceae bacterium
CACGTCCTGGGCATCGGCATCCTCCCGGTTCACGTAGTGGACATCATTCGTAGCCACCATCGGGATTCCCAATTGTTTGGCGACATCGACAGCACCCTCGGTAACCATGCGCTGCAACTCTACTCCGTTGTTCATCACTTCAATGAAGTATCGGTCATCGAAGATTTTTTGGAACCACTGCGAAACCTCAATCGCTTTGTCCAGTTGTGGCACATCCCCAAACCCTTTGAGAATCGCTTGGTTAAATTCACTCGACACACAACCACTTAAACAAACCAATCCTTCGCTGTGTTGCTCAAGCAACTGCTTATCAATACGTGGTTTAAAATAGAAGCCTTCGAGGTAAGCAGCGGATGCCATCTTAATTAGGTTTTTGAAACCTACGCGATTTTGGGCTAACAGCGTTAGATGAAAATTGGATCCTTTCTGAGAACCGGCGGATTTTTCAAAACGGCTGTCGGGGGCGATGTAGGCCTCATATCCAATAATTGGATTGATGTCTTGCTGGCGACATTCGCGGTAGAACTCCAATGCCCCGTGTAGATTGCCGTGATCGGTAATCGCTAACGAGTTCATCCCGTGGTCTTTTGCACGCTGAACCAATTTAGGGATACTGGATGCACCGTCGAGTAAACTGTAATGGGTATGACAATGCAAATGTGTGAACGGCCGAGAACTCATTAACTTCTAATTCCTTTTTCTAGGGCGGTTGGCGGATTAGATGCGCCCCTACTATTTAATCCATTAAACAGCAATGCTGTGGTTGGATTTTACGCCAAATCGGACAGCATTTCCAGCTTTTGCCAAGCGGTTAATTGAGTTTAATCCGTAGAATCTATCGTTATTCGGGATTACTGATTTGGCGAATATATTCGGCGAGTCGTGATTGTAGATCAATCAAGCTTTGCCACTTGTGGAAACTCAACACCATACGGTCTGGCCCATTCTCACTGGCCGATTGAATTAAGGAACGCATGCGAATATGTAAGAAGCTCATGAGATCGGCTAGTTGTGCTGCTTGACCAGGCGACAGTCGCTCTGGTAAGCCTGGCGGATCCAAAACGTTCATCGCCGCCCGCATTTCCGTATCGTCAGTACAATTCAACTCAAACCCTAGATCAGGTCTGGATCCTAGGGAATGATCCGTAACCGATTCATCGCTAGAACTGCTTAGCCGTAACTCTTGTAAGCGTTTCGCAATCTGCTCCCGCGAGCCAAACAATAGTACGCTACGACCTACCGAGATTAGGTCTCCATAGCGGAGAATCCGAAGTTGAATATCCTCGCCATTTACTTTTGTGCCGTTAGTACTGCCGAGATCGGTGAGAACCATACGATCATGATCGAGCTGGATTTTGGCGTGAAAACGACTTATCCGCTCATCGTTTAGCTGGATATCATTGCCTTCTTCACGACCAACGGTGAGCGGCAGATCCAAATCTTGATACACATGACCACGGTCAGCGCCGTCAAGCACTCGCAGCGTTAATGATGTTTCGACAGGTTGCAGTTCGCTCATGGAATATAAGTCCTCGCAGCCGATTATATTCGTATAACACTAAGAAACCAGTAAAAACTCTTCGTAATTATCGGAAGTTAAAGCTGCCGCAAACGGCTGAGATGCTTGTTAGACCTCTTTTGAGTCAATCCAAGACATCAGCTTACGTAGTTTTCTACCGACCACTTCAATTCCATGGTCATGATCAAGTTGACGTCGACTCTTGAAGTTCTCGGCACCACTCTTGTGTTCAGCTATCCAATTTCGAGCAAAAACACCTTCTTGAATTTCACTGAGGACACGTTTCATTTCTGCCCGCGTGTCATCCGTAATGATACGTGGACCAGACATATAGTCCCCGTACTCCGCAGTATTGGAAACGCTATAACGCATATAACTGAGTCCACCCTGATAGAATAGGTCGACGATAAGTTTAAGTTCGTGCAAACATTCGAAGTATGCCATTTCAGGTTGGTAACCGGCATCGACAAGTGTTTCGAAGGCAGCTTTTACAAGTTCACTAACACCGCCACACAATACAACTTGTTCACCGAACAGGTCTGTTTCGGTTTCTTCAGCAAAGGTTGTTTCAATAACACCTCCACGAGTTGCGCCGATTCCTTTTGCATAGGCAAGCCCCAGAGCGTGTGTTTCAGCACTGGCACCTTCACTTAACGCAATCAATCCAGGAACACCGCCGCCAACTTCATATTCTGAGCGGACTAAATGGCCTGGTCCTTTCGGAGCAATCAGCAGCGCATCCGTTCCGGCTGGGGGGTCAATGAATCCAA
>DTSG01000449.1 GCA_012965455.1 Planctomycetaceae bacterium
GCGGGTGGTGTCGGTTGCGTGGTTTCAAATAGATCGGTTTCCCGTAGATGAATCAATGGGGCTTCGGCTAAGATGAAGTTTGCCAGAGAATTCATTTCTTGTTGAGCGGATAATTGGATGCTCAGAGAAACTCCCACCAGTTGGTCCGTGGATGATGCCCGTGATCTGTACCAGGTAGATCGCTGGGGAAAGGGTTTTTTTTCCGTTCATCGCAACGGTTACTTGATCGTTCATCCCGATCGTCATCCCCGGCGTGCTGTCGATCTGAAACAGCTGGTCGATCGCCTGAAATTGCAGGGGATCAACCCGCCCTTGTTAGTGCGATTCAACGGGATCCTGGAAGATCGAATTCGCGAACTGCACCAGGTTTTTGCCAAGGCGGTCGAGGCGCATGATTACCGTGGTCAGTATTTGGCCGTCTACCCGATCAAGGTGAATCAGCAGCGGCAAGTGGTGGAACAGATCGTTGAGTTTGGCAAACAGTATGGCTTCGGCCTGGAAGCAGGTAGTAAACCGGAATTAATGGCCGTATTGGCACACGCCCATGAAGAGACACCGGTCATCTGTAACGGGTTTAAGGATTTCCAGTTCGTTGAAATGGTCGTGTTGGCCCAGAAGATGGGGCGGTCGGTGATTCCGATTGTGGAGCAGTTTTCGGAATTGCAGTTGTTGCAGGAGTCTGCCCGTCGGATGGGAGTGCGACCACGGTTTGGTTTTCGGGTAAAACTGGCGACCGCCGGTTCCGGCCGCTGGCAGGCATCCGGAGGATGTCACTCCAAATTCGGGCTTACGATGGATGAGGTGTTACGTGCATTTGATCGATTGCAGCGCGAGGAGATGGCCGATTGCCTGGAGCTGTTGCATTTTCATTTAGGGAGCCAGGTTACCAATGTATTCAGTATCAAGACGGCCTTGACGGAAATCTCCCGGGTTTACGTCGATCTCGTCAAGCAAGGGGCAGGACTGAAAGTGATTAACGTCGGTGGCGGCCTGGCGGTCGATTATGATGGCTCTCAAACGGATGCCCAATCGAGTGCCAACTACACGCTGGAAGAATATGCAAACGATGTTGTCCATTATGTTCGCACGGTTTGCGATGATGCCGGGGTGGCTCATCCGGATATTATTTCAGAGAGCGGTCGAGCCATTGCGGCCTATCACAGCGCCTTGATTGTGGAAGTGGTTGGCCAGACGGGACCCGGTGGCATGATCCATGAGTTGGAAACAACCGTCTCTGCGGTTAAGGAAAAAATGCCAGCTGAGAGGCTTGCGCCACTGCCACTGGCCGATCTTGATCAGACCCACGAAGAGTTGAATCCGGACAACCTGCACGAGAGTTTTCATGATGCGCAACAGGCGCTGGAAACAGCGATTAATATGTTCAGTACCGGACACATCACACTCGTCCAGCGCAGCCGTGCGGAAAACCTCTTTTGGTCGATTTGCCGCAAGATTCAACAGCTGGCCCTGCAACTCGAAGAGATCCCTAAAGATCTGCGGCTCCTGGAGGCGATGTTGGCACCGACCTACTTGTGTAACTTCTCCCTGTTCCAGTCGATTCCCGACAGTTGGGCGATCAAGCAGCTGTTTCCCGTCATGCCAATTCATCGCTTGCACCAACCGCCAACTTGTCCCGCCGTCCTGGGGGACATGACCTGTGATTCAGACGGACGGATCGATCGTTTCATCAGTGGAGGTGCCTCGGCTGCTACGCTGATGTTACATCCACTGGGAAATGAGCCCTATTACCTGGCTGGACTCCTGGTCGGTGCCTACCAGGAAATCCTGGGTGATCTGCACAACCTGTTTGGTGATACCCATGCAGTTCACGTGGACATAAATGAAGTTGGTGAAGTTGTTCTGGAGACTGTCATTCCGGGTGATACGGTAAGTGAAGTATTAGAGTATGTCTGTTTTGATCGCGAGAATTTGCTGGCACGCTTAGAGAAAAGTGTCGACAGTGCGGTGCGACAAGGTCGACTTAACCAGGCCGAAGCGAAACGCTTCCTGGAGTATTATGATCAAGGCCTGGATGGCTATACCTACCTGGAAAGTCCCCGGGCTGCTGATTTGCCAGGATGAGCATGGAGAACCAGCAGGCAAGGGCGTTTGCGGTGACGGGACAGCGGGAGTGGCATGGCGGAACTAGCTGGAATTATTTTTGACATCGACGGTACATTAATCGATTCGGGGTTGGATTTTGATCTGATTCGAGCCGAGATGAACTTGCCGGCGGGGGCGGCGATTCTGGAATCGCTCGAGCAGTTGCC
>DTSG01000450.1 GCA_012965455.1 Planctomycetaceae bacterium
TCCGGCGTCGATACTTGTAAAAACTCCAATGGGCCATTTTTCCACAGTGCTTCTCCTTGATGTTCACAATGCATCAGTATGATTTTGAATTTTCAGCTGTAAGTTTGAAAGACATGAATGATGTTATGGGAATGGGTGTCCAGGGAACTAGATTCGGTCAAGCGAGTCGACCCATTGTAGGAATTGCAGGCGATCGCTGTCTGATAGCCCGGCCTTGTCATTTAGCTGGACAGTCGTGACAGGATATTTCGCAGCAGTGAGTCGTTTAACTCCGGCTGCAGACGCTTTTACTAACTTGGATTCTTTCACGTCAAACACATAGAACGCCAATCGTTCGCCGGGGTCGTTGGCTTTGATTGCCGTTCGAGCGGGCAATGACACATCCAGCGGCGCGACGCCTCGGATTAAGTCGCGATGGGCAAATCCGACGAGATACGACATGCTGCCACCGGCTTGTTGTCCATGGACAACGATGCGATTACGGTCGATTGTATACAGGGATAATACGTTGTCGATCGTCTTGCGAATAAAGTCAACTTCGCTAGGATTCCAGCGTGCCGGATCTGCCGATTGTGGAGCTAAGACGATAGCGTGATATTGTTCAGCAAGAGCGATCCATTGGGTTTGCAGCTCCTCGTTGTCTGGTTTACCAGGAGCCTGCAACCAGACGATTAATGCGTGCGGCACGTCGTGACGGTAATTAGTTGGGATGATGGCCACGCACTCGTTCTTTTCTTCGGGAAGTTTTACGTCAATCAGTCCGGTTGCCAATGTGTCCGCAGGTGCCGCAGTGGAGGGAGCAGCATGTGCTGAGATCGTTGGCGCTTGCTGAGGTATGCTGCCTAGTTCGAGAGACACAGTGGTGGGCTCGTTGTTGCGTAAATAAGTCAGCGTCAGTTGGTCCTGAGGCTCGAAGTTTGAGAGGACCAAACGCAGGGCGTTATGATCAGCAACGGCTTCACTGTTGATGTGGGTAATGATATCGCCCGGTTGCAGTTTGACTTGTTGTGCTGGACTGTCCACATAGACGTGGCGGATTTGTGTGCCCTGTTCGGCAAAATTGCGATCCGGAAGTACTCCCAAAAGTGGATGCTCATAGGGTTCAAGCTTTTCGACGAGCGTAACTTTGACAGTGACGATTTGGTCACCCCGTTTGACGGAAACCGTAATCGTGTTACCAGCATATTGACCACCTAACGCATGGCGTAGTTGTGCCTGACGACTAATCACCAAGTCGTTGACTTTGATGATCGTATCGCCTTTTTGCAGGCCACCTGCGCGGGCGGGAGACTTGGGCTGAACGGCGACAATTTCTGCGGGTAAGTCATAAATGTTACCAGACTTGAGGGAGACGCCAAGCAAGCCGGAGTGCAAGTCCTTGCCTGCTTTCAGCGTGTCTAAGTGCGGCAGGATATCAATTAGTGGTATGGCGAATCCGATGCCGGAGTCGTACCAATCTGTACCATCAGTGGGGCTTTGGCCACGCGGTGAGAGTGGCGTTAAGATTCCATAGACGCGGCCCTGGATGTCGATTAAGGGGCCGCCATAATTTGCTGGTGAGATCTTGGCATCGGTTTGAATCGCTTTGCCCCAGATTCGATTGGTGGCGCTTACAATTCCTAAGCTTTGATTCACGACCTCGCGCGAATACGTCTTACCGAGGGCGACAGACCATTGACCGACAATAACCTCCGCATGAGGTACGGGGGACGCCGTGGTGTATTGTTCGGTAGTGTTAACCTTGAGCAGAACTAAATTACGATTATAATCATGTGAAATAAGGGTGGCGGCCGCACGCTTTCCGCTCGGAGTGCTTACTAATATGGAAGTGAATGCTGGCGGGAAATTCACCGCACTCGACAAAATGAATCCGTCATTGGAGACGGCCAAGCCCGAGACAGGCCCGTCATTGCCAGTTTCTAAGCCGCCTAGAACTTCGATCTGTACAACACTTGCAGCGACTTGAGCGACTGCTTGCTGTAACGCTCTTTCCTCTTGTGCAAGCAAATCATCTTGCGCGGCTGAGTTCTTCGTTAAAGTACAGAAAACGGTTGTGGTAATCGCTAGTAGAAAAAGTTGTTTGAATAGCGGTAGTTGCTGGTTGGGGAAAATAATCATGATTTATAGGTAATGCTGCTTATGTAAACATGTGTGTTTGAATTGTTTATTGTCCGGTCAATGTGATATCAATTAAGTTGTTGTCGCGTTGGATGACCACGGTGATATCGTCGATTTTGTCGATCAATGCAATTTCATTAACAAGTGTGTTGAGTGAATCGATCCGGCGATTGTTTAAGTACAGTATAAGGTCATCGGGTTGGATTCCTTTTTGCTCAGCGACAGAATTGCGGGTAATCGAGTCGACGAACGGTGGAGTTTTGGCGAGTACGTCGGGAACCATGCGAATTCCAAGTGATTTCAGTGTATGTGGATTGTCTGGTCGTTTGACTGTTTCGTCAAAACTTCGCGGACGAGTGCGCCCGGCAATAATGTCTTCCACTGCGGTGGTCAGTTGAGCGATTGGTAACGCGTAATTGAGCCATGTGCCGTTTTGGGCATTGCGAAGTTCTTTGCCTAATAGCCCCGCTAAATTCCCGTAACTGTCGGTCAGGGCGCCACCGGCAGCACCTGGATTATTTGAAATGGCGTCGAGCACATAGATGGGACCTTGATAGGGAGATTTAAATGCACCACGACGAGCGTTAAGTGAAGTCGTGGCGGCGACGATTCCGTGTAGAACGCTGCATGGTTCATTGCCCGTGGCCACTCCAAACAGGTTGCTGATCGTTAGGATGCGGGCACCAGGTTGCAGGACGATCGATTTGCTTAATGAGAAGTGATCAAGTTCTTGAGAATCAATTTTCAGGACAGCCATTTCTAGTCGCGGGTCAGCGCCGACAATCTTTCCTTCGAATTTGCGACCATCATCTAAAACGACCGTGATGTAGTCTGTATCTAATACATAGCTCCATACCGTTAGAATATGTCCATCACCGCTAATTAGAAAGCCACTTTGGTAGGCCTCGAGACCTTTCAGTCCACCAGCTCCGTAGATTTTAACCATCTTGCTTTGAACCGTATTGGAGGCCAAAGCCAGGTCGTCCGCTTGGGATGAGGTTGCTAGTCCACTGAGGACCAATGTTGCAATCAACAGAGGCTTCAGTAAGGGTAGACGTTTTGCAAACAATAGTGACATAGCTCAATTCGCTCCCTTAACGGCAGTGGGAAACTGATAACTTGAAATGATGAGTTCTCCATAGATGACTTCGCCATGAACGACCTCTATGTGATGCGGCAACAAGTGACCGTTGACTTCTTTGTAGTCGCTGAAATAGAGTTCACAAGGGTCGACACCGAGGTCTGGGTACATTTCTATAGAAGTTAGATGGCCGGATTTAGGGTCAAAATAATAGCGACATTCAATGACACTGTGAGTGCCGATGAGGACGTCTTGTTTTTGTGAATGCTTGGGAGTGGGCATGGAGCCAAGGTAGTAGACCTCGCCAAAGCGTGTAGGACTTACTTGCATGATGTGCTTCCACATGTGAAGTGCGACGAGCATCCCTCCGCTGCCGCGGGGAGCATCCTGTGTGTTGAGATCAGCGTCTAGATCGGCAAATGTCGTGCCCTGTGGTAGCTTGGCATCAACTCGATTCGCTTGTAGATGGATGGTGGCTGCCCCCAGGTTTCCGATTTGTCCTTCGATAATCCAATTGCCCGGGAGTTTGTCGCCTTTGGTTAAACCAATGTACTTGTCCCAAACACGGTTTTGATTGAGCTTGTTAAAATAGTAGTTTGAATAACCATGTCGTGCTTCAATGAAGGGTGCAACTGCCGGCGGGAAACCCGTCTTCTTGATGTTTTTAGCCGGCGGCTTTGCCTCTGGCGGATCATCCTTGGGTTTCTCTTGTTCTGGAGGACGTGCTGGCGGCTTGCGATTGGGTTGCACTTTGGCCAGCAACTCTTCTGGACTGTGGACTCCAGCAAGGCGAACAAATGTGTCGATTTGTTTTCCGTCTTGCAAGAAACTAATGGGAACTCTCCAACCACGGGGATAAATTCCAAGTACATTTTTGAATCCGTTGACGGTGTTAATTGGCCTGCCGCCGAATGACAGCAGTTGATCACCGTAACGTAAGCCTCGGCGGTATGCGTCGGAGGATTCGATGATGTTGGAGACGACAACTGCGCCATTTTCATCGGTTACCATGTTGGCACCGAGCGTAGCGTGGTCGAGAAACCGGCCACTGTGTAAATAGCCAAGGAAATGTTTGATCTGATTAATTGAAATTGCATATCCGACTCCGACGTTGACACGCCCACGTTTCTCAAAAGACCCGCGTCCGTTAATACCAATGAGATCGCCGATTGCATTGAACAACGGGCCACCTGAATTTCCAGGGTTAATGGAAGCGTCTGTTTGGATACAGTCAGTATATTCTAACAAAGTACCGGCTGGGTATTGATACCGATGTACTCCAGATACGATGCCATAGGTTACTGTTGGCTGAAAATCGGTGGCTAACAGGAATGGGTTTCCCACGGCAAAACACCAGTCGCCTAGTCTTACTTTGTCGCTATCGGACATCTTTGCGAACGGAAAGTCATCGCGACCGATCATTTTTATCAAAGCGACATCGCCAACAGGATCGACGCCTACGACAACGGCATCATAAAGCTGTCCATCGTTGAGCGCACATTTCATTGCGGTGCCAGCTGGCTTGACGACGTGAAAGTTACTCAAGGCATAACCGTCAGGACTAATTAAAACTCCGGAACCGCCCCCTTTGCCTCCGGCAGCGAAGACCATAACGGTTGAAGCAGATGCCTTGCGGATCGCTGCAATGCGTTTAGCTTGCGCCGACAATACTGATGATGGCACGTCGACCGCTTGGACGGATAATGTGCAAAGTAACAATGCGACTGCTAATGCAGAGCTTAGTGTTTGTGTTGTGCGTAAAGTAAGAATCACTACTGTCTCCAGAAATTGCGTTGCGGTTTACCGTTGAGGTATCCCCAGCTACATGTTATTCACTTAAATAATGCTATTTCAATAATCGAGCATTACCCATATTTAGTTGGTCGCCGATGTCGAGGTTTTTTCCATAGTCAACTTTGATCGTTATGCGTCGAACCCCGGCGATGTTTATGTCTAAGGTTCGTGGTTTATCACTACCGGCAACAAAATCCTGAAACAACTGCTTGTTGTCCCCGAGGATTGTTAATTCCACGTGGCCACGACCGTTCATTGAAGGATCAATTCCGATATCCATTTGTAGTTTAGAATAAGTGTCAGGTAGTCTCAGTGACATCACCGTGCGGCTATGGATCGAAATTCCTTTGGAATAGCTCTCCGTTCCAACCATCAGCGGAGTGCCATCGACGGAAATATCCATGCGTGGTTCGTAAACCTTGGACAACCGTTTGCGGATTAAATTGCCAGATAAAAATGGTGTCCACTCCAGAGCTTCAGGGGTTATATCACTTAAATACAAGATGTTGTTACTAGCAAAATCTAGTCGACTTAATTCAGATAGCTTGAGGGTCAGTGACTCGCCTGTGCAAGTTTTGGCTTGCAGTTCCTGGTCTTCAGAAACGAGTTTGAGTTGGCTCACTTGCCAAACGTTGTTTGACGTGTCGGTGATTCGACAGAGAGACTTGGCGGTTTCCTTGTTGGCGGGTTTCACGAGTCGAATGCCTGCCAATTTGGCGATTTCGACGGGTATTTTATCGCCGCCAAAATTGAATGTTACGAATTCCCCATCAATTGCTTCGACGATGCCTTCAAGTTGATCGATGGCACCCGATTGACGTTGTACGATTAAAATGTCCTCCGCACTATCCGCCGCTATGATTTGTTGATATTGCTGTAGTGCTTCGTCGGTTAAGGATTTAAATTGAATATCGCGGACGCTATCAGCGCGACAGATAAAGGACTGAGCATCTCCAATAACCACCGTGCATTTTTCGCCGGCAAGCGTGATTGATTTTGCGTGGAAACTAGATCCATCGTGAAGTGTAATCAGAGTAGTTGCATCTTTGACTGGTGCAGCCTGATGGGTAAAGACGATTGACTGTAGTTGGTCTAATGCGTGTCGAGTGTCGCCGGCTTTACCAGTCAGTGTAATTTCCTGGCTGTTAAGCGTTGAGATACTTCCGGCGACTGGGTCCCCTTGCAGTAGGTTTACCTGTACCTCGGTGGATACAAATAGCGCTGCCGATAAAAGTACGGTTGTCCACATATGAGATTTCTCGCCCCTCAGAGCTTGTTCGATATGCCAGCGAATAGCGGTGGCGGTGTTGGATACGTGGTTTGGCTAACCTTCGTCACGAGCCAGTTTTCGGAAATACTCTTCAATCACTTCGCGGTAATGAGCCGGCAGTTCTTTGCTGATTTGTTGCAATGCTTTTTGTCGCTCGCGTGGAGGTAAAGCTCCCCAGTCATCGCCTTCTTTGACGCTTTTGTTGTCGACGTTACCTGGACCAGAACCACCAAGGTTGGATGAATCTTGCGCGGGCGAGCTTGAACTGGAACTACCACCACCGCTGCCAGATTGTTGCTGTTGTTGTTGTTGTTCCAACTCTTCAATCATCTTGTCGAGCTTGGCAATGACATCGTCTTCTTCTTTGCGAACTCTAGTGCCAGCTCGTCCAAGCTTCAGTCGGCGGCGAATGTCCGCCATCAAACGAGCCACTTCGTCCAATGAGTCAGACTTTAATGGTTCGACATCTGCTTTCATCAATTTGGCAATCGTGCTGTAGCGTCGCGGCAATTGCTCCTCGTTTTCTAACAATAGATCTATTTTCTGTAGACAAACGTCTTTGGCGAGAATGCGGTGGTAACCGGTGGCTTGATAAAACAGTAATGTTGCCGGGTCGACAACTTGGCTTGGGGTAATACCTTCAAGTACTTGCAAGCACTCGTCTTGCAGGTCACTGTGAGCGAGCCAGCGAGCGTAAAAGAGTCGTAGGTTATTTCGCAGGAAGTCGTCCTGTGACTCATCGGTAAGCATGGTTGGAATAATATTTGCCGCTGTAGCCGGAGTTGTGTCAAGGCGGGCTGTAAGTTCGCGTACATCTTTGTTCGCTAATGCGAAGCTGTTGATGAGCTGGTCGAGCAACAGCGACCGGTCGTCTGATTCAATGGGAATTTCCCACAGAATCGCGATCTGTTGCTGGATGGCTTCGGAAACTTCGGACTCGCTTAGGTATTTATCTAGATCGGCTTTGACCGTTAGTTGATCGGGAAAGGACCAAGTCGCTCTCTTTTCAAGTTCATCCTGAGCAGAAACGGTTGTTGGTGCTATTGCAACACAAAATAACGTTACTACGGCAGCACAAGCGATGGTTGATTTGAAGTTCATAGCGTAAATGCCCAGCGAAAAAAGGCTGTAGTTGTTATTGGTTTTTTCCAAGTACTATATCACGAGTGATGCGTTGTAAACTTCGTTGCGTATCGGAAAGCTTCTGCAAAGCGGTAATCAAGTCGACATCCATTGCTTGACCGGTTGGATCATCGAGATCGTCGAGCAGGCGCGAGTATCGTTTCGTGCGTTTGTTGATGCGCAGTTGAAGTGATCGAATCATCCGCAGTTCGGCTAATTTGTCGACAAGTGGTTGTTCTTGTTGTTGCTGTTGTTGCTGCTGTTCTTGTTGCTGTTGTTGCTGCTCTTCTAAATCCTGTTGAGCTTGTTGCAGTGCTTCGATCATCTCCTCAATGGACTGGATGATGTCTTCTTCAATCCCAAGGGTTATACGACCAACTTTCAATTGGCTTAATCGACCGGCAGCCTGTTCCATGTCTTCTCGCATGATTTTGACAGTTTCAGGAAACGCGATCGATGAGCCTTCCTCAAGCAACAATGTAAGTACCTTGTCTGCTTCCAATCCAATACGTCGTTGTTGAAAACTTAGCTTATTAGCTGCAACTTGGACTTCACGATCCTGATCCGATTTAGGGATTTTTGAAAGTTGCAATGTTCCTTCATACACCCTCAGTTCCATTTCGAGCATTTTCCGGAAACGACCCTCGAGCAAAGCCAACATCCTTTCTAGTTCTTCTTCGCGTAGCTGTCGAAGAATTTCTTCAAGCTGTGCTTTAGCTTCAATGAGTTTTCTCTTGGCCGCTTCTTGTGCTTCAATAGATTCACTGCGGCGTGCATTTTCAAGTTCGATTTGGGCCTGCTTCATCTGTTCTTGAGCTTCTTCCAATCGCTTGCGAGCCGGATTGTCGTCTTGCTGACCACTTTCACCACTCTCGCCGCCTTCACCGCCCTGTCCGGGTTTGCCTTCGCCTTCACCGGGTTTGCCTTCGCCTTCACCGGGTTTGCCTTCGCCTTCACCGGGTTTGCCTTC
>DTSG01000451.1:0-690 GCA_012965455.1 Planctomycetaceae bacterium
TCACTCGTGAAAACGAGCCTGTCAAAAACTGGCTAATCGTGCCCTCTTTTTGCTCTTTGAGCATCGTCATCAGGCGACCAAGTTCGACGCCATACGGGTGCGGCTTGATTTCCTTGGGCTCCGGGGGCAACTCTGCCGTGCTACGACGATAGGTATGTAAAGTTCCCTCAGGATCATTAAAGTGCACAGTCACGTGTGGATTGGCAATCGCCGTTTGTTCCAGATATTCGTCGACGCTGCCGCGGCCCTTTTGATATTTCCCTTCGATCTCAATAGTCACGCGCGTCCCGCTGCGTATTTCTTTCGGATCCTCATCCTCAGCATTAATTGGATAGTAGCTCTCCCAATCGATTTTATGTTTGAGAAACTTTGCTCGTCCCTTTTCCCCTGGCGGTATGTCTAAGCCATCGCCACGTCCATTGAGAATCTGCGGGTTGTTGGTCTTGGTGTCGATTTGCAATTCATAGTAATGAGCCGGTTTGCGAATCGAAAGTTTGGATACAATTTTGACAGGCTTGCCCGTCGTTAACATGCCATACATTCCAGCAGCGCTAATTCCGATTCCTTGTTGTCCACGACTCATGCGTAACCGGTGGAACTTTGATCCGTAAAGCAATTTCCCGAAAATTGTAAATTATAGTCGGTGGCGGAACTTACTCTTTGACAGTCATGAGCTTGACATCCGTTATT
>DTSG01000451.1:700-2264 GCA_012965455.1 Planctomycetaceae bacterium
GCCATTGTCTTGCACCGCGATCTTAAAACGATCCGGCTCGGTCTGTTCAATGTTGACCCAAATCTCGGGTGTAATACCAGCTTCTTCGCAAGCATCCAATGAGTTGTCCACAGCTTCCTTGACCGTCGTCAGTAACGAGCGGCGGGGATTATCAAATCCCAACAAGTGACGGTTCTTGGCAAAGAACTCACTAACAGAAATTGACCGCTGTTTTGCGGCCATGGACTGAGCGGTACTACGGCGCTTGGTGCGCTTTTTACCACTCGCTTGCACTTGACTAGCCAACTCGACTGCACTCCTTTTGCAACATCGGGAATCCGTTCCATGTATTACTCTGCGTGAAGCAGTGTTAAAGTCTGACGATTATAAGGGTTAATCCGGATTTCGAACAGTTGACTTTCACCGAAGTGTCACAAGCTGCGGTAATATCACAAAAATACCCCACAAAGATTTACCACTACAAGCGGAAAAAACCGATTTATTGTATTGAGTAGTTGCGTGTGTGTAATCAGTATAGAAACAAGTAATGATTCTGCTCGCTAGTCCCTAAAACAATTTTAGGTGGCTAAGAGTAGGAAAGAGGAGTTTGTTATGGTTCGTAGTAAGTTAATGAATAGCGTTGTTGTCATAGCCGTTGCCGTGTTGATCGGATCAATCGCCGTTGAAGCTCAAGCGATTGGACCAAAGATCAAATATGCACCCAAAAAGGTGGCCAAGAAAACGGTAACCGAGAATCCGCAGGAACCCAGTGTTTTACACCAAGTTCCCGCGCCTCGACACGCAACCCGCGTAACCCCTACACCTGCTAGACTCTTCTATAACTACTACGCTCCCACCCAAGGTGGCGGAATTCCTGCTGGAATTTACCCAGCACCTCGCCAAGTACCACTAGTTGTGGGGCATACTTACAATACTTACCAGCCACTCATGCCACATGAGTTCATGTACCGCCACAATCGTGCGTACCACCATTACTACAATAATGGAATGGGTTTCACTCGCACAAGCGTCCGTTACCGATAAGCTGGCAAGTCAATATCCGCTAACCCCCCTTACCTTCCATTAGGATTAATTGACATGACCACGCACTCGAAATTTATTTGTAGCTTGTTTGTTATTGTGATGATTGGCATGTTTGCCACATCTGACACAGCTCAAGCCAAAAAACGCAACCGCATAAATCAGTGGGAGCGCGAACACGCCAACGCTACACCTTGGAATGGCGCTTATCGTCACCAAGCATACAGCACCCCACTGGCCGTGATCGTTCCTCCGACGGCAGCTACTCACCGTTTACTCGGTTGGGGCGTTTCCAAAAACGTCGTTTCGCCACTGTACCACCAGTTCCAACTTGGTGCACCACGAGCACGCAAAGCTGGTTACGGACCCTTTAAGTCCATGCACGTGTACCCGAGCAGCAGCGACCAATTCGGCGCGTACTACATTCGAGGCCCTTGGTAAGACACTACTAGCTACACCCTAGAATTAAATTTATCGGTTACATTAAACCGCGCGTAATCATTCTCGATTATTCGCGGTTTAACAATTCCTGGAACTTCTTTAT
>DTSG01000452.1 GCA_012965455.1 Planctomycetaceae bacterium
CCTGACGAATCGGATCACGGGTCTCCTGTAGATCAAGCAATTTCACTTGAACATGCTCGCCATTGCACAATTCCAACTGGACAGATTCGCCAACCGTCAAATCGACCACTCGCACCAGTGCCGACAACTTGTCCTCGGCACCGAGTGAATCAGCAAGGCCCAGCGGCGACGAAATGAGCGCGAGGCAAGATAGATACCAAACTGTTCGATAGCAATTGAAACGCATCACAACTCCGCAAAAAATATCTCTACAATAAGCCATAATCCATCATTTCCGACGGCTATTTAACGCCCAAAATTTTCCGCATATTCTGCCGATAACCAACCTTTACCCTATCTCAAATCTACTGCATTTTTCTCGCTCCGCCGGTTATTGTAACACAGTCCATTTTCGTGAATGGGTCCAGATGCAAAGTACCTTTGCTGTCGTGAATCACAACCCGCCGCTTGAATCGCACCTTGTACAATGCCACAATGAACAGACAAGTCAACTGCTGCTGCCTTTTGAGAGCTACCTAATAATGCGATCACTATCTTGGTTCTGTTTATTATCCCTAACAATGTCTCTCTCTGTTGCCAATGCTGCTGAGAAACCGTTGCAATTGCGAGTCCTTAGCTACAACATTCATCACGGCGAAGGGATCGACCGTGTCCTCGATCTAAACCGTATTGCCAACGTCATCAATTCCGTGCACCCCGATATCGTTTCACTACAAGAAGTAGATCGAGCAACGGCCCGAGTCAAAAATCAAGACCAACCCGCCGTACTCGCCAAAGCGACTTCGATGCAAGTCATTTTCGTACAAAACATTCCCTTCCAAGGGGGTGATTACGGCAATGCCATCCTTTCGAAACACCAAATCGTCAACCATAAAAACCATCAGCTTCCAAATCACGATAACGGTGAACAACGTGGTGCCTTGCAAGCCACCATTAAACTGCCTGGCAACCATGGAAATCTAACCTTCTGGGCTACACACCTTGACCATCGCTCAGACCCAAAAGAACGCATTGATTCCGCGAAGTACCTTGTGCAAATCGCACGCAATTCACCCACCTCGTTGTCGATTCTAGCCGGCGACCTCAATGCAACGCCCGCTAGCAACGTACTAACCATCTTTTCAAAACACTGGTTTAATCCGATCGCAGACAAGCCCCAACCAACAATCCCCGTCACCAAGCCAACAAAACAAATCGACTTTGTCCTCGCACACCCGCAAGACCGCTGGACCACAAAGTCAGTCACCGTCTTAGACGAAGCAGTTGCCTCGGACCACCGCGCCATTCTAACGGTGTTCGAATTACATCCCTAATCGCCTCGGATTGATTGTCTGTAAAAACCATGAGCCAAAAGTATTCACTGCCCCAGTTGATCGCGTTGCTCGTTGTAACGATGAATGGTTTTGCGAACGATAAAGCTCCCTCCAAACCCCTCAATGTATTATTGATCGTAGTCGACGACCTAGGGTGGTCCGACCTCGGTTGCTACGGCGCCGATCTGCACCAAACTCCCCACATCGACAGTCTTTGCAAAGACAGCCTAAAATTCACCGATGCTTATGCCGCCGCGTCGATTTGCACTCCCACTCGAGCATCGATCATGACCGGCATCTACCCAGCCAAATTGCACATGACAATTTGGCATGAAGCGGCCCATCGCGCCCCGCCGACCAATCGAGCATTAATCCCTCCCACAGTGGACGCAAATCTCGCACATCACCACATGACCCTCGCAGAGTCGTTCCAGCAAGCCGGTTACCGTACAGCCCACCTAGGCAAGTGGCATCTCGGCACTGCCGGATTTTACCCCGAACTACACGGCTTCGACGTCAATATTGGGGGCACTTTCTGGGGCTGTCCAGCCACTTTCTTCTATCCTTATCGAGGCCTGTTTGGAAGTCGCCAAGAACTTCGTTACGTTCCGCAACTTGACGGAGGTCAACCCGGTGAGTACTTAACGGACCGCCTCACCGACGAAGCGATTCAAATTATCCGAACCAGCACCGACAAACCATTTTTCCTCAACATGTGCTACTACACGGTCCACACACCCATCGAAGGAAAACCGGAACTCACCAAAAAATACACTGCTCTACTCAAAGACGGCCAGCGGCATAGCAACGCACATTATGCCGCCATGGTGCAATCGCTCGATGAGAACGTCGGCAGACTGCTCACCGAACTCAAACAGCAAAACATCCTCGATCAAACCGTTGTAATTCTCACTTCCGATAATGGCGGATTCATTAATAAATTCCGCGGCAACACTGTTACCAGTAATGCTCCACTGCGCAGCGGCAAAGGCTCACTCTATGAAGGCGGCATCCGCGTACCCCTGCTCATCCGCTGGCCCCATGTCACCACGCCCAACAGTGTTAGTCACGAACCAGTCACCACTTGCGATTTCTACCCCACCCTGCAAGCGACTCTCAACCTCCCCTCAAACACCGAACACAATTCGCGAGTTGATGGCACCAACTTATTTACATTGCTAAAAAACCCAACCACCTCACTCAACCGCGGCCCTCTGTTTTGGCACTATCCTCACTATTATCAAACGACGGATCCAGTCAGCAGCATCCGAGACGGTGACTGGAAACTGCTGAAGTACCATCACAGCGATCGCGTTGAACTATTCAACTTGGCGATAGATATAAGTGAAGCCAACAATCTTGCAACAAAACATCCTCAAACAACTGCGACGTTACTTAGCAAACTTGCCACATGGCAAACCAAGGTCAATGCACAAATGCCGACGTTAAACACACAATTCAAACAAGAACGATAACGCTTCTTTATCTTTCACACTCGAATGGAATTTTACCCATGAACATCAACCCGCTATTCATAGCCATTTCTGCGCTGCTTTCTGTGTCGCTTGCAAGTATCGCACATGCTGAGGAACTGCCTTCATCTGCAACGAATATCGCATCGCGGCGAGAGCTATTCATTGATTCATTTTTGATCGATCGATTCGTTGGCAAAGCTGAGCAACGACTTCACAAACCAATTCCTCGTGAGATTGCCATTGTGCATGACGCGCCTTGGGAAGGTAGCGGCAGTGGTTACCACAGCGTGTTTCAAGACGGTGATATTTACCGCATGTATTACAAAGCATGGCATCTAGATGTTTCGCAGGGCAAGCTAAACTCAAGCGTCCACCCACTCTTTTGTTGTTATGCCGAAAGTAAAGATGGCATTCATTGGACGAAACCCAATCTCGGTATTCACGTGTTTAACGGTTCCAAGAACAATAACATCGCCATCATCAGCGAACAGCAAGGTGAACTTCGAATCGACGCTGGCCACCCCGCAATCTTTCTAGACAACAACCCAGCGGCCCCTCCGGACGCTCGTTACAAAGCAATCGTGAGGTCAAAAGATAATAACGGTTTGATTCCTCTGAAGTCAGCTGACGGAGTTAACTTCAAGCCGATCACCGATCAGCCCATTCTGTCTGGAATGGGAGCGTTCGACTCCCAGAATCTAGCGTTTTGGGATGAAACAATCGGCAAATACCGTGCGTATTGGCGATACTTTACAAAAGGGACAACTAACAAGGAAGAGTGGAAGCCTGCTGGCATTCGCGCAATCCGTACGGCAACATCCGACGATCTAGTTCATTGGGACGATATTACCGACTTAACCTATACCGATTCGCCTCACGAACAACTCTACACCAATCAAATCAAACCCTACGCTCGTGCCCCTCACATCCTGATCGGCTTCCCAACGAGATACACCGAGCGCGGCGAATCACCACAAATGACGGCCTTGCCAGACAACAAACACCGTAAAATGCGCAGTTCGGTTTCACCTCGTTACGGAACAGCCATTACCGATGCACTACTAATGTGCAGTCGCGACGGTCATGAATTCAAACGTTGGAATGAAGCCTTCTTTCGTCCCGGGATTGAACGTCCGAACTCTTGGAACTACGGTCACCAGTACGTCGCCTGGCACGTCGTGCAAACTGCCAACACGTTACCCGGTGCACCCGATGAGCTATCATTTTACGCTAGTGAAAGTTATTGGACCGGAAAGGGAAGCGCCGTTAGACGTTACACGCTGCGGCTAGACGGTTTTGTATCTCTATCAGCTCCGATGAAGGGTGGAGAAGTCATCACAAAACCGATCAAATTCACTGGCAACCAATTGGAACTCAACTACTCAACGTCTGTCGCCGGCAGCATCCGAGTAGAACTCCAAGACGCCCAAGGCACACCGATCGAAGAATTTAAACTTGAAGATTGTCCGGAGCACTTTGGTGACACAGTAGGCCGTGCTGTTCAGTGGAAAAATAATCCGGATCTCGCACAACTTGCTGGAAAAACAATTCGCATTCGCTTCGTCCTTAAAGATGCAGACCTATATTCATTGAAGTTTCAGACCACAAATTAGGATTTATCCGCTCCACCCCGCGGCTCCTATATCATTTCCTACAAACAAAGATATCCCGAAGATCGGTTTGAACCGGCACGGCAACAATAGCAACACTAAACCTAAAAGAGTACTCAGAGATGACTAAACCATTGCTGCTCGCATTTTGTCTACTGTTAACCACCCCCCTGCTCAGCGTTGCGCAACCAGCCGCGCGAAAAACCTCGGCACCGCCAGTTATCACATCGTCATGGGATGATTTGCTAGAGGGAATAGAAGATCAAGCGGACTGGCACGCACATCGCAACATTTTAAAGCAACGATATTTGAATTTATTGCGAGATCAACACAAACCCCAAAAACCGGCGTTAGATCTCAAAATACACGAAAGCGTCGTCGTTGACGGACACTACACGCGGCAACTAATCAGCTACAACGTCGAAGCGGATGAACGAGCGCATGCCTACTTGGGGATACCTCTAAAATTAACGGCCAAAGCACCCGCCGTCGTTGCTCTGCATGGAACTTATCAGTACGGAAAAAAACGGGCGGCAGGACTCATCGACAATCCTGATAAAGCGTACCTTGATCATCTATGTCGACGGGGGTACATCGTCATCGCTCCGGAACATTTTGTGTCGGGGCATCGCACACCGAGCGAGGGTTCATACGAAACGGCCCAATTCTATAAAAAGCATCCTGAATGGACGGCCGTCGGCAAATTCACATACGAACATTCCATTGCCATCGATGTTTTACAATCGCTCGAGCAAGTAGACGGTGATCAGATCGGTGCACTTGGACATTCACTCGGCGGACACGGGACGATATTTTTAGCCGCCTACGATGATCGCATTAAGGCCTCAGCCTGCAACTGCGGGGCCTCGTTTTTTCGTCACAACGAAGGAGTCATCAATTGGGCTCGTGACCGGTGGTACATATATTTTAAACACATCCGCCCCGGAATCATTAAAGGCAAACTTCCTCCCATCGATTTTCACGAGATCATGGCACTCGTCGCACCACGTGCCTTTATGGACATTTCCGCTTTGAACGACGGAGACGGGGGCACGCAACGTCAAAGGCTGTTGATGTTAATGCGAGTGATGGATGTTTACGAGCTTGAAAAAGCTCCACAAAACTTTGGGTTTTACGTTCATGGTCGTGGCCACAGTGTCGCCCATGAATCTCGGCAACTAATATACGGCTGGCTAGATGCTCATCTAAAACCGCCGGCAGCAACTGCGACAACTCGAGTTGAAAAATAAAATCTGACATGTACGCTGTCAGCTATTTGCAATGCTGCAACAGCAGGTAACGCTTAGTCGTTTGATTTGCTTGCCGCGCGGCGAGCGAATACTTTTTTCTCTTCACGGCGCAACCCGTAAAGAATCAAGCCAGCAACTAGTAGCTCAATCGTCCAAGCACTTATCCCCGCATAGAATGGGGCTGCCCTCGATACCGCAACAAGGGGAGAACTATCCGTAATGAGAAATTCCAGTACGTTCACGTTATTGTCCTTTGTACACCGCTTTTTGATTACAGAGCAATATTAACAACGACTCTGCTTTTTATACTAAATCCCAGCCATCGAATGTGGATCCAACAGCAAAATAGTTGTCGCATGTTTAACGTATTTTACAAGGTATCACCACAGCATATTCTTCAAAAATACTGCTTGTTCTTCGTCATTACCTATCTTCCCACTCGGCACTAGCACATCCTATATTTGCTATAATCCGTTCACGTTTACCAACTAGCTACGTGAACGGAAGTCATTCTAATTCATTTACAAGCTACTTCTTGTAATTTAGGGAATTTGATGCCATTATTACAGGAGTTTGTTATCATTGACGTAAATCGTTCTTCTCTTTTTCGAACCATTTTGGTTTTCCACAGGCTAATAAATAAATAGGTGTTTTATGGCGTCCGACGCAACAAGATTAGATGTACAAACAAATGATGGTGTAACCGTTGCTAGGTTTATTGACAATCGAATTCTCGATGAAGCAGTCATCCAAGTAGTTGGAGATCAAATGTATCGTTTGGTCGATGACCATGGGCTAAAAAAGATAGTGCTCGACTTTCAATCCGTCGAACATCTTTCAAGTGCTGCACTCGGCAAACTGATCAACATGAAGAAAAAGGTAGATGCGTCCGGCGGTCAACTCAGTATGTGTAACCTACGACCTGATCTGTTGAAAATTTTCAAAGTTACGAAACTCACAAAAGTTTTCGACATTCACAAGAACGTAGAAAAAGCACTTAAAGCATTTTAAGTGACCTAGTGTTGTTTTGATTTATCACATCCTCAGTTGACCCATCGGCAGTTGTGATAACTCTCGCCTGAGTGGCGTAAATCGAGTTACAACGTATTGCAGAAACACCATGTCAGAAACCATGTTATTTAGCCAATCATTCTCCAGCGACCTGCATGAATCCGCATCGGTTCAACAGCAGATCATGGACATATGGTTAAAAAATGGTGTCAGCGATGGAGACCTACCCGATCTGCAACTAGCACTAGAAGAAGGACTGGCAAACGCTGTCAAACACGGTAACCAACTCAACCCAGCCAAACAAGTCAAAGTAGAGTGTCAGTTGGTCGACGACTGCATGATTCGAGTCACGATCGAAGATGAAGGGCCAGGGTTTAATCCCGAGGAAGTTCCCGATCCGACCGATTTTGAGAACTTGGACAAACCCAGCGGCCGCGGGATTGTCTTGATGCGAGCGTTTATGGACGAAGTGCTATACAACGACCGCGGCAACCAACTCACTTTCTGTAAGCGTTGCTCTATCAACGCCTAAATCGTCACATGTATCAGGGTGGGATTAATCGTTAGCAAATTCGCAAGCAAACCTGACCTACCCCCATACGATTGAAGCTCATATATACATATCCCACCGCCACCATCAATTCTCTACTCTAATTAATATCCGTCGTAGAGCCTATTCTAATTGCTCAAGTTCACGGCGATAACCACCCGAGAGAATTGGGAAACGGCACCATGTTTTGGGGTCTAGGTTCTCGTCATCTACGTGAAACGATGGAGCAAATCTTTCGCGTTTCCATTGATTTCGCGACCACAATGTAAAAAATCGCTTAATCCATTCAATCACTTGGCGTCGATCTGCCCGCCGCGATACCACCACCGGATCTGTCACCAATACTTCTAAGATTTCTGCTGGCATCAATTTGTCGCGAATCGCTAGCCGTTCGATTAAATCCAAAACCTCATACGGCATTAAGTCAGATTCGTCCGTTTGATTCTCACCCACTGGGCGTAATTCTGCAGTCGGTTGCTGAGCGTTTACTTGTTGCAACTCAGTCACAGGGCAAAGTCCTTGCGGGCCCGTTGTTTCCATCCATTTCAGCCAGTGCCGTAAAAAGGCCTTGTCGATGCCTGCAATCGGAGCGATACCGCCGCAAGTATCGCCATCCATCGTGGTATACCCAACAGCTGCTTCGGATCGATTACTTGTCGCTAATAACAATGCCCCGCGTACGTTTGCCAGCATCCACACACTCGGCGCCCTGACCCGCGCTTGGATATTCTGCAGCGCCAAATCATCAGTTTCCCACTGCAATGTACGGCCTAATACGTCACTCACTTTTTGAGTATAATCCGTCACCAGTGCATCAACATCGATGGCAAAAAACGTCGCCCCTAAGCCGTCAGCAACTGCTTCAGCAGCGTTACGGGTTACATCCGTGCTATTACGTGTCGCTTGATATACACACCACAACAACTCCTGTATGACTTCCCTCACCACAGCCTTTGTATCAGCGGGATCCGCAAACGTATAATTATCCAAATTCAAGCGTAGGCGCACAGCCAGTTCCGCCGCACCGATATCTTGCTCAGCAAATTGAACCATCAAGGCCACCAACGTTGCTACGGCAGCCGAGTCCGCTCCGCCACTGAGCGACACCACAAATCCGCGCGACGCACTTTTCCGCAAA
>DTSG01000453.1 GCA_012965455.1 Planctomycetaceae bacterium
TTCGTCTCATAGGGTTCTTTGTCCGCCGGCGGGTCTGACAACTCCGATAACGCCAACATCCGTGGTTGCGTCTTGCCCTCCTCACCGGTAAACACTGAAGTAAATGTTACGTCGCCTTCAATCTTGTCACCGATCGACACAGCCTTACTCTGGGGGTCGGTGAACAAATAACTCCTTTTTAAGAAGGCGGCTAATCCGTAGTAATGTTGTTGAAAGTAATCATCTATCTGCGGGTGATCGTGACATTGCGCACATTGCAAGTCGCGACCGAGGAATACTTGGCCGATCACTCGAACTGTTTGTTCGCGTTTGATTTCACGATCCAGCAGAAACCGACTTGCGGCGCGTTTTGACTTATCGGCACCATCTGCCGTCAAGATTTCCAGCACCAACTGGTCATACGGCTTGTTGTCATCAAAAGACTGCCGCAGGAACTCCGCAAATTCACCCGGGGCGATATACTTCTTGGGCAACCGCTGCATTAGCAGGACATCAAACTTGTACTGCATGTGGCGAGCGTATTGCGGGCTTGCTAGCAAGCGCTGGACCAACTGCTCACGCTTATCCGTGCTTTTGTCGTCAATAAATGCTTGCAGCGCTGTAACAGTTAACGGGCGGCCCGCTAAATCCATACTGATGCGGCGGGCAAACGTGTAATCATCGCTGGCCACCGCTGGATTTCCAACTTTCGAATCTTGCGCCACAAGAATTTCAGCGTCGATGATGTTGCGCAACTGTCCGGCGGATTCCTGAGCGAATACGGCGGTTGGAATCGACGCAAGGAGACAGCAAATTGCGGCTGCCAATATAGGTGGGAACTTGGACGTTGGCATACATTTATTATAGCTGTTTCATACTCGTTGCGCAACGTCAACTTACTTTGTGTATAAAAATACTATTAGCCAATCCGAGAAACAATCGCGCGAATTCGAGGCAAACACATACAGCAGCGCATTCCTATGGAATCGACATCGGATTGACATATCGCTGCGTAATTCCAGTACAACAGATATGGCAAAGCAAGCATAAATACAGTAAATATCCCCCCCTTTATAAGTTGACCCACCATGCACATCACCCAATGCCAAATCTATCTCGTTGAGGTCAAACAGACGTCACCCCTTGCTCCCTATCGTTCGCATATCCGCACGACGGATACCACCACAAAAGCGATCGTTGAACTGACAACCGATACCGGTATCGTGGGCTGGGGCGAACACAATCAGAATTTCCTTGATGGCATTAGCATCGCTGGACAAAATATCGCCGCGACGGAATTCATCGATGGCTGGGATCCCTACAACATTGAGCAATTCCACGTCGAGAATCCATTTGACACGCGGCTACGATGCGGCTTGGAAATGGCGTTGTGGGATATCATTGGTAAAGACAATAATTTGCCGCTTTATAAGATGCTTGGGGGTAAGGTCCGCGAGCGTATTGCCTTGGCGGCGTGCATGGGCATTCAAAGCTATCAGCGAGCAGGAGAGATGGCCCAATGGTACGTAGAGCAGGGCTATACGGCACTCAAGACCAAAGCGGGCAGTGATGCCCAAGAGGATCTCGATATGGTGCGGGGAGTACGAGATGCTGTTGGGGATCAGCTCAAATTGAGAATTGATCCGAACCGAGCATACTCAAATGAGGAGGCGGCTGAACTGGGTCGCGCGCTTGAGCCCTACGACTTAGAATATTTTGAACAACCGATTATGGCCGACCCGTTGACCGATGCGACTTGGCTACGCAAACAGACTTCAACTCCAATCGCATTGAACGAGAGCGTCGAAGAACCCGACAGCGTGTTGGCAATTTTAGCGGCTGATGCTGCTGATTATATCCTGCCGGATACGCATATCGCGGGTGGGATTTTACCCTGCGTGAAGATTGGTCATATTGCCGCAGCCGCCAACCTGCCGACAATTATGCACTGTGGCCATGACCTAGGACTTAAAACTGCCGCCATGCTACACATTGCGGCAGCCTGTCCAGCCTACAGCATGGCAAACGACTGTACCTACTATGGTTTGTCAGATGACATTACGTCCGAGATGATTCCGATTGACCAGGGTCACATGACCGTTCCGGAAGCGCCTGGTTTAGGTGTCGATATCGTCAAAGAGAAAGTACTCAAGTACCAAAAGGATTGACGTCGCTATGTCCGATAAACACCACGGCCCAATTCAAAATCTATTCGCGGTAACTATTGACCCAACCGGCGAAAGAATCTTCCCAGTGGTGTTCCGCCATCTTCGAGATGAGCG
>DTSG01000454.1 GCA_012965455.1 Planctomycetaceae bacterium
GAAGATCTGCGAAAACCAAAATTTGCCCCGACGTTGTTTGAGAAGATTGGTGGCTGGTGGACTGCGAATATTACATCAGCAAACTCGATTATTAAATCTCTTGGCTTAGATGAAATTGATCCCAACGATATTTTGACAGTGATTTTTACGTCAGGTTCAACTGGCGTACCCAAGGGCGTAATGTTGACGCATGCCAATGTAGGAAGCAATGCTGCGGCAATAAACTCAATGGTCCAATTACAGGATGAGGATGTACTGGTAGGTATATTGCCCTTGTTCCATTCCATGGGGTACACCGTGACGATGTGGTCGGTTGTTTGTTATGGATTGGGCGTGGCGTTCCATCCGAATCCATTGGAAGTCAAAAAGATTGGTGAATTGGCTCACAAGTATGATGGAACCGTGATGATCGCGACTCCAACCTTCCTGCGTGGAATGCTTAGACGTGTAACGGCCGAACAATTCCAGAAATTGAACGTCGTGATTACCGGTGCCGAAAAACTACCATTGGATGTGGCTGATCAGTTTGAAGAAAAATTCGACGTGCGGCCTAACGAAGGCTATGGCGCGACAGAAACATCACCGTTGGTGTCTGTAAATATTCCGAAGAGTCGTCAAGCTTCAACAGACCATGTCGAAGCTAAGGATGGAACGGTTGGCCGCCCGATTACTGGAGTGGCTGTGAAAGTGACAGATCTCGATAGCGATGAAGAATTGGGACCGGAACAAGCTGGGATGTTGTGGGTCAAGGGTCCTAATATTATGAAGGGCTATTATGGTCGCGAAGACTTGACCAATGAAGTTATCGTGGATGATTGGTACAAGACAGGTGATGTCGCGCTCATTGATAAAGATGGGTTCATTAAAATCACAGGCCGCATGAGCCGCTTTTCTAAGATCGGTGGCGAAATGGTGCCTCATATTAAGATAGAGGAGTGTATTAATAAGGCACTTGGTTCCACAGATGATATGTTAGCTACTGTGACCGCCGTACCGCACCCTAAAAAGGGTGAACGGATTATCGTGTTACATAAAATAGCGGATTTGGATGTTGAGCAATTGCGACAGAAGTTGTCACAAGAGTTTCAGTTGCCTAATTTGTTTATACCATCACCGGATAGTTTCCTGTTTGTGGACGAATTTCCGTTGCTGGGCACGGGCAAATTGGACCTCAAGGGAATCCAGACGGTTGCTGAAGAAATGCTGGCTGGCTAAACAATGCGGCTGGCTCTGAATGGCAGCTAGGACTGTTCTTTATTGATTAGAATTTATGCCCTGGACGAGGACCGTTTTCGGTAATCGTTAATAATTCGGGACCCTCTTCGGTCATCAGGATAGTATGTTCGAATTGCGCCGATAGTTTACTGTCAATCGTGCGAACGGTCCAATTGTCCAGTGGATCGATGATGCCTTGGAAACGTCCGACATTGATCATTGGCTCGATGGTGAAGCATAGCCCAGGATCGAGTGGCATCCGATTGAAGCGTGAATCTGGATAATGTGGAATGGAAGGTTCTTGGTGAAAGGATTTGCCTAAACCATGTCCAACATATTCGCGGACAATACCGAAGTTGTAGGGCCGCGCGACTTCTACGATGGCTTCGCCGATTTCGGTGATACTGCAGCCGGGTGTCAGAATATCAATCGCTGCATATAGACAATCAAATGCACATTGAGTGACTTGCCGAGCTTCGTCGCTGACATTGCCAATCAGAAAGGTCTCAGATTGGTCACCAAACCAACCGTCGACAATTGAGGTGATATCAACGTTGACGATATCACCGTTTTCAAGAGTGTGTTGGTCCGGAATGCCGTGACAAATGACCTCGTTAACGCTGGTGCAGCAACTTTTAGGAAATCCTCGGTAGTTCAAAGGTGCGGGAATGTGACCGTGGTCGGTAGTGTAGGCATGCACCAGCAGATCGATTTCAGCCGTGGTAATGCCGGCTTGAATTTGGGGACGGATATGATCTAAGAGTTCGGCGTTAAATCGCCCAGCTGCTCGCATCTTGTCACATTGTTCATCGTTTAACAGTAGATGCTTGGTGGATTTGACCATAAATTTCTTTTGCCAATGCTAATGTGCTGCGGCGAGTCCGAAGTTGTTAATGCTCTTGTAGTTGCTGGATTGTGTGTTACTCATCATACGGCGAGTTGCCCCAAAAGATAAGCAGTCTATTTTTGCGTGCAAAGGTATTGCTGTCCACAGTAGGTTTGCCAGCTATGGCGAAAACCGATAGAATCTCGTACTTACCAGTATCTGCTAACAAGCAATGATCCTAATTTTGAAAAACGATTGATGCCCCGATATAATCCAGCTGTGATTGAGCCGAAATGGCAGAATTATTGGGATGTGAATAAGACATTTGCAACTCCTGATCTACCTGTCGGTGAAAAACTCTATGTCCTTGATATGTTTCCCTATCCTAGTGGAAATGGTCTGCACGTAGGGCATCCGGAAGGTTATACGGCAACAGATATTACTTGTCGTTTTGAACGAATGCGAGGTAAATCTGTATTACATCCGATGGGGTATGATGCATTTGGCTTGCCAGCTGAAGAACACGCGATCCGCACGAATACGCCACCACGCGAATCAACGGAAAATAACATCGAGACGTTTACGCGGCAACTCAAAATGTTGGGGTTCAGCTACGATTGGGATCGTTCGATCGCGACCACTGACGTCGAGTACTTTAAATGGACGCAATGGATTTTTCTGCAATTGTTCGATACTTGGTATGACTTGGAAAAACAGCAAGGACGACCGATTAACGAATTGCCGATTCCCCAAGATGTGGTGGCGGCCGGTGAGCGTGAGGTTCGGTTGTATCAAGATGATCATCGGTTGGCTTATCAAGCCGATGCATTGGTGAATTGGTGCCCAGAACTGGGGACAGTGTTGGCCAATGAAGAAGTGATCGATGGTCGCAGTGAACGAGGCAGTCATCCGGTGCAGCGGATTCCGTTGCGCCAGTGGACACTTAGGATTACTGCGTATGCCGATCGCCTAGAAAATGACTTAGAACATGTTGATTGGCCCAGTGGAATCAAGAAGTTGCAAGCGGACTGGATCGGTCGCAGTACTGGCGCGGAGGTAGATTTCTTTATTGGTCCAGCGGACGACATAACACAATGGAAGGCGGAACGGTTGGCAGGTGGGTTCCCTCGCAAGCCTGGCGATGATGTCCTGAGGATCTATACGACGAGGCCAGATACGTTATTTGGTGCGACGTATATGGTAATCGCGCCCGAGCACCCGTTTGTAGAACGGTTGACGACGGATGATTGCCGTGAAGCTGTAGATAATTATTGCCAGCAGGCTTCGCTGCGAAGTGACCGAGATCGTACTGAGGACACTAGCACCAAGACGGGAGTGTTCACTGGAGGGTTTGCGGTGAATCCGGTCAACGATGAGTTAGTACCAGTGTGGGTCGCTGATTATGTGTTAATCAGTTACGGAACTGGGGCGATTATGGCAGTGCCGGCTCACGATCAACGCGACTTTGAATTTGCTCAGACGTATGATATTCCCGTGGTTGCTGTGGTGGACCCTGGTGAGGATAGCGAAGACCGTGATGACGTACTTGCTGGAAAAGTTTGCTCCACCGTGCAAGGCAGGGCAATCCATTCCGAAGAATATGACGGATTGGAGACAGCGGTTTTTAAGGAACAAATACAGACCGCGCTGACTGAACAAGGCTGGGGGCGTGCGGCGGTGAATTATAAGCTGCGGGATTGGCTGTTCTCGCGGCAACGATTTTGGGGAGAACCGTTTCCAATTTTGCACGAACTGGGTGATGATGGAGAGCCCAATGGATTGATTCGTAGCGTGGACATTGCCGATTTACCGGTGGATTTGCCGTATTTAGAGGATTACAAGCCACATGGACGACCAGAACCACCACTAGGGAAAGCCCCTGATGAATGGCTGTATTGTGAAATCGATGGCAAACGATATCGTCGAGAAATTAACACAATGCCTCAATGGGCTGGATCGTGTTGGTATTTCCTGCGATTTATTGACTCAAAAAATGGAGAAGTCTTCGTCGACCCTGAAAAGGAAAAGGCGTGGATGCCAGTGGACCTTTATATTGGCGGAGCGGAACATGCAGTACTACATCTGTTGTACGCGCGTTTTTGGCATAAGGTACTGTTTGACCGCGGGCATGTGAGTACGCCTGAGCCGTTTCAACGGCTTGTCAATCAAGGCATGATTCTGGGGGAAATGGAATATTCCGTGTTTCAAGATGCGGATGAAAATTGGGTTAGTTTTGCAGCAGCGACCCGCAGTGCGACAGGTGACTATCACCACCGTGAAAATGGTAGTGAATTACAACAAATTCAGTTGGATCAACAGCAGGTCACTCGTAAGGGCGATGGTTGGGTGTTGGTCGAGGATGAAAATATTGGCGTTGATGGTCGCTGCTATAAGATGTCAAAGAGTCGTGGCAATGTCGTCAATCCAGATGTCGTTGTTTCCGATTATGGGGCGGATTCGTTGCGATTGTATGAAATGTTTATGGGACCACTCGTCGCGACGAAGCCTTGGAATATGTCAGGTGTGAATGGTGTTCGCGGTTTCTTGGATCGAGTGTGGCGGATGATTGTCGATGACCGCGTAGATAATTTAGCAGTTAATGCGGCCTTGAGTGACGATGGTCCAACAGCGGAACAGTTGAAAGTTCTGCACCAGACGATTCAGTCAGTTACTGTGGATACAGAGAATCTGGATTTCAATACGGCCATTGCGCGGATGATGGAGTTTGTCAATTTCTTTACTGGACAGCAGTCACGACCGCAGTCGATCATGCAGTCTTTTTTGTTGTTGTTGTCTCCGTACGCTCCACATATTGCTGAGGAATTGTGGGAGTTGTTAGGCAGTGACAAGACGTTGGCTTATGAACCATGGCCTGTTTGTGATGAGTCGTTGCTGGTGGAAAATACAATTGAAGTCCCAGTGCAAATTCGTGGCAAAGTGAAGACACGAATCAGTGTGGCGGCGGATATAAGTCAAGCGGATCTAGAGCAGGCGGCAAGAGCGGATAAGCGCGTGACAGAGTTGTTGTCTGATGCTGAAATCATCAAAGTGATTGTTGTGCCAGGACGCTTGGTTAATTTCGTGACCAAATAGTCAACGCGTCTAGCGGGCTTACAAGTTACTTGCGAGTCGTACTTGGTTCGTCTTGAATTGTGGATGCTAGACGCACTCGATTCGTATTCGCGTTGCGGACTAAGACTCCGAATTGTTGTCGCAGCGCTGGTTGAACCCGGGTTAATCGATCTGCAAGTCGCGCCATCCCAGCGGGATTGTTGCGTACGATCTTATCGATTTGCCCGATAAATTGTGTCGTCTCTGCAAAATTTGCGTCTGCCGTTTTCATAAAGAAGTAACTAAGAGTCTTTACGAGTAGTTGGTTGGCAGCATTGTCAATTTGCAAGAAAATATCCATTTGATGTTTGACTGTGGGGACTTGAGTCGCTGGTGCTGCTGCCGCGGTGTCATATTTACTGCGGATAATGATGATCGCTCGACCAGTAGAAACGGTCGGTACAATCACTCCTTTATAACTGCCCTCGCAGTGGAATACATGTAGATTTGGTGTTCCATACACTAATTCGAGTGTGGTTTTTGTATATTGTCCGTCGTGTATGCGAATGCTAAAGGGAGCGGTTCTTTCGATACGTAGCTGTGTAACTCCCATCAACTCCCATATATTTGTGAGGATTTCTGGATGACGTACTAGATGAATATATACGCTCTGATCGCATTTGAATTGTTGGGTTTTTAGTCGGTGAAAGACGGTGGTGTCGGAGATGACAGAACGCAGCTTTGTTCTTGCCGTAGCGGTTAGTTTATCCCATGGAATACTATGTTTCGATTGTTCTTGAGCGGACGGTTGCCGCGGCTCATCCGGGGTCCCTTGTGCTTGGAGCGTGCTGATGCTGAGAAGGCATCCAGCAATAAGCATACTTAGTCCAAACATTAATTTGGAGTAAATGGAAGCTCTGCGATGACAACGTAAATTGGGCATGCGCGATTGGGTGAATAATGGATGAAGAGTTGTTATCAGACGTAAACTTCATCGGGATTTATCCTTGTCCGAATCGAGTAGAGTGCGCGAAAAGAACGATTTCTTGGGCATTTGGAAAGCTTGGTAATTAGCGTGGAACGGGTAACCTTCACCACGAACTAGCACAAATGTCTGTGAACAAGTCCAATAGGGCGTTTGCAATTCTGCCATTGCTTGGAGACGGTAAAAACTGTAATTAACCATTGGAGAAAAATAGTTTTTAGAGGTGCTAGGTCCTATGAATCGTGTGTTTTCAGCTTTGCTTGTAATAGCGATTACGATCGTGCTAGGTAGTTTACAGCTAGCGGCTCAGGATGGATCCTCTTTTCATCGTGCTCAAGTAAAGGTTCGTCGTGCCAATATCTATACTTCCCCCACCACTGATCAATCTATTTGCGGTGAATTACCCAGCGGGACTGTCGTGCACGTATACATGGCGACGTCTGACGGTTATGTAGCCATCCGTCCAACTCCTGGGTGCTTTAGTTGGGTCGAATCGCGATTTCTGCTTATTGACCGTGATGGGGTAAAAGGGACAGTCACAACGGCAGGTGTGCCGTCGTGGATCGGTCAACCCGAGCAGTCGTTGGGTTCTCATGTGAGGATGGTGCAGTTAGATCGTGGTGAGATTGTGCAAATTCTGGGAAGTCGTGAAATGGCTTTGTCCAGCAACGGTCGAAAATTACAGTTGACGAAAATTGCTCCTCCACATGGCGAATTCAGATGGATGCTTAAACGTGATCTCCAACTGCAGGGCGATGCGGAGCCACTTGTTGATTTGACCGCAACTTTACCTCTGGAAGCCAATTCAACCGCTGGTCAATTCAATCGAGTACAACCCGTGCAATTCGAGCAACCTCTGGGGTCAACGACTGACACGACAGGCCAGGTTAGTAATCGATTTGTACCGCGGTGGTTAAACCCTGCGCGCACTCCGCGTAGTCGTGCTGCTCAATCAAGTCAAGCGTTCAATGTACAGCCTGCATCTTTTACTCTGTTGGATAACACCGGTGATGCGGCCACTACCGCCGTAGCCTTGCCGCGCGACCTTGGCGACCTCGAAAACTACTTGTCGCGAATGGTAGCTCGCAAAACGTCGGAATGGGAATTGGGTCCGATCCGCAATCAGGTGTTGCAAATGTTGAACGCAGCGCCGGCTCAACAGCGAGCCCAATGGGAGAATTTGATGGGCAGAATCCAGCAGTTTCAAGATATTCGCCAACAGCGATTACGTTTGGCGAATACGACCTTTGGGTCCGTGCCACGGCGTTTAATGAATATCAATGGTGATGCATTGCCGCTGCGAACCTCGGACATCGCCAAGGACTTGGTGGACCCATCCACTCAGGGAAAACTATCCGCGGAAGCCCAGCGCACGGCTTATGAAGAAACGGGCTACTTGATGGAAGTCCATTCATCGCGCCGCGACGCACCAGAATATGCTCTGGTGGATGAGCAGGGTGACGTCAAAGTATTTGTGACTCCGGTACCGGGCTTAAATCTGGCACACTATTTAACAAAGCAGATTGGCGTATTTGGTCGTCGCGGGTACATTTATCGCTTAAAAACTCAACACGTAACAATTACTCGTGTCGTTGATCTGGCCCGTCACACCATTTCCGACGAATAAATTCAGTCGGCGACATGCCACGAGTACACCGCCTTAGATGAATGCGCGAGGTTGTTGGTGTTGGCACAACTGCTAGGTACGTTTAGGTTTATAGATCTCGATTGCTTCGCCGAGGAAGACCTCTGCAGCTCCCGACAATGTTTCACTGAGAGTCGGATGTGGCGCGATTGAAGTGGTGAGTTGAGGGGCTGTCCATTGTTGGTCGATGGCAGTTGCGGCTGCTGAGATGAGTTCACCGGCGTTAGGGCCAACGATGCCACATCCTAGCACCCGTTGTGTATCCGGCTCAATTAACCATTTGGTTCGACCAGCACTGCGTCCGATCGCTTGTGCTCGACCACTAGCAGCCCACGGATAGATTGCGATTTGATAATCAATGCCTTCTCGCTTGGCAGTTGTTTCTGTGAGGCCGGTCCAAGCTATTTCTGGGTCGGTAAAGATGACATTGGGGATGCATGGATTGCTTGTTGTACCTGTCCTGCTAGCAGCCCGTGTAGTCGTTGGCTCTACTGATTCAGCGAGCACGGCTGCGACCGCTTGACGGGCATCAGCGGTTGCTTTGTGAGCGAGCATCGGATTTCCACAGACATCGCCAATAGCAAGAATGTG
>DTSG01000455.1 GCA_012965455.1 Planctomycetaceae bacterium
CGCTCGCAGAGACTTCCGCGCTAAGCTTTTAGAAAGTGATTATGTTTTTCAAATGGCCTTCAAGGTGCTCGGTCGAGTACATCGAGGGGAACTGCCATTTGATCGAACTGTCCAAGTGTCAGTTACCGATCGGCTAGAAAAAGAACAAATTATTGGTCGCTTGCCAGGTAACCTTTCGACTCTAGGAAAACTTTCACGTCTCAACAAACGCGACTTCCACGTATCCGCCAACAAAAATTGTACCGCTGATGAACGCAGTCAGGCTTGGCAAAACCTAGGTCGCCGCCGCCGTCGTTGCGTTCGCCTAGTTGAAGAACTTGGCTTGCGTACACATCGCATCGAACCGATGATTCAAACTCTCGAAGATTTTAGTTGTTGCATTGATCAACTACAGCAAGACATTGAACAAGCCCGCGAAAACAAAGAACACCAGACCAAGCGAGACCTACAGGGCCAGTATCGTAATATTTTGTTAGCGATACAAGAAACACCAACCAGCTTGCGAAATCGTGTGAGATACATCAAACGTGTTTACTCAATCTATCAGCAGGTCAAACGAGAATTGTCTGAAGGCAACTTGCGTTTGGTCGTCTCGATCGCCAAGAAATATCGCAACCGTGGATTAAGCTTCTTAGATCTCATCCAAGAAGGTAACGCTGGTTTGATGCGAGCGGTTGATAAGTTTGAATACCGACGTGGCTTCAAGTTCTGTACGTATGCAACTTGGTGGATTCGCCAAGCGATTACTCGCGCAGTTGCGGACCAAAGTCGTACTATTCGTATTCCTGTGCACATGGTGGAAACGATGTCACGCGTGCGAAACTGTTCGCGACAATTGTTGCAAGAACTAGGTCGTGAGCCAACACTCGAAGAAACAGCTCGTCGCAGTGAGACCACGGTGGATGAAGCTCGTCGTGTATTGGCGATGAGTCGTTATCCAATATCACTCGATCGACCTGTCGGCAATAGTGAAGACAGCCAATTTGGTGATTTACTGCCTGATGCCGGTGCGGAAAGTCCAGCGTCTGGTGCTGCTCAGGAAATGTTACGCAATCGTATCGGAAATGTTCTGAAAACACTGAGCTATCGCGAACGAGAAATCATCAAACTTCGTTATGGGCTTGGTGACGGATACAGCTATACGCTGGAAGAAGTGGGCCATATTTTCAAGGTGACTCGCGAACGTATTCGCCAAATCGAAGCGAAGGCTGTGCGGAAGCTACAACAACCAAGCCGTAGCCAAGAACTAGTCGGATTTCTCGATTAGTGTGGCGGGAAAAAACAGCCGGTAGGACCTACTTCTATACCGCTTTTAAGATGGCATTAAAACGACGTCGGTTGTCTTGTCGGAAGCGGCGGCAGATGGTGACGAGTGCTTGGGGACTTTCATACCCCAGTAGTGATGCCAGCGTTGTGAGCACCAGCGGATCTTTAGGCAGGTCATGACGGGCTGAGGTATCCATCAAACGCAATCCAGCTTCGATTTCTCGCAGGAAAGTGTATGATTGGCTCAGTGCCTCAGCGTCTTCACGACTCAGGCACCCCTGATCAGCAAGTTGTTGCATTGCTGCCAATGTTCCGACTTGTAGAATCTCGCGATGTTGCGGTGCATGTTTGAGTTGCAACATTTGTACAATGGTTTCGACGTCCATTGTCCCGCCAAAATAACGCTTTAAGTTATGTTCAGCGGCACCCTGTTCAGATTCGATCCTAAGATTATAGATATCCTGTTGCCAATTCTTTTTTCGCGGCATCGAGATAATTGTTTGATGAATTTGCGAGATGAGCGACTTGCTGCTGTTTGTTGCATCACTTGATTGGTAAACGACTCGTGAATTACAGAGCCGTAAAAAATGACTGACTTTGGCTTTGTCACTACCAAGGAAGTTAACGAATTCGGAAATCTCAACGGCTAAAGAACCCGTGGGCGTCGTTGCCCGCAGCTTGCTATTCATTTCAAATAGTCGACCGTGAGGCCCAGAGCGAGTAACCGCTTTGAGGATACGTTTAGCAAGTTCATTAAAGAAATGGTGGTTGGATGTCGGTTTGATGCGATGGTCGCGATCTTGAGTGACGGTTGTGCCAGCAGCATCATACAAAAATAGAATTTCTGCATCGCTATGAAAATTTGGTTCGCGGCCTCCAAGTTTACCAATTGCGAGCATGAGAAAGGCCGCGGTTTGCCCAGCATGTGACCCGCTTTCGATCGTCGGGATACCGTACTTGCTCACTAATTGTTCATAATTGTCGCCGGCGACTTCCTCTAGACAAACATCCATGATGTCGGATAGTGATTGATGTGCCGCGGATAAACTGTCCTTGCCAAGGATGTCTCGGACTCCTACCCGCAAGTGTTGAGCATGCTTAAAAGTCTGCAACACATCAATGAGTGGGGAACCACCGAGTGATACGCTTTTTGTTAACTCGCTAAGAATGTTCTGCAACGATTCTTTGTTTGGCAGTTGATCTAGAATCAATGAGTCCATCAGTTCATCGATCATCCCCGGATAGCTCGTTAAAATTCCAGTTAGGTAGGGACTTGTCGAACACAACTGCACATATAGTTGCAGCGTTGGCGGATTTAGTTGAAACAATTCCCAGAGCACTCCTTTGCCACCAAGGGATTCACTAACGGCACACAAATTGGCCAAAGTGGAATCTGGATTCGGAGTTTGAGCGATCGCTTCTAACAACTGGGGTGCGATTAACGCCAGAAAATGACGGCAGCGGCGAGTTGACAAGAAGGAAATGCGTTCGGTTGCTAGGTCCGTTAAATATTGATGCGCGAGTTGGACATTGCGGAAGTTATGTTTACCGAGCACTTCATTTAAGCGTTGATCAGACGGGTGAGGATCGAGCACAATATCCATTTCGGATGGCGTGTCGGGTTCTTGGTCAACGAAAGAATCATCCAATAAGCGGTTTAGAATCTTACGGCTTAGTGTGACAGCATGCCGCACATCATTTATCAATCGGTCATTTTGTTCGTCGTCGGTATACCCTAGGCTACTGGCGAGATGCTGGAGATGTTTGGAGTTTTGGGGCAAAGCCGTGGCATTGGAATCTGTGATAACCTGAAGTCGGTGTTGGATATGTTTCAGCGTCAAATACGAATCACGGAGTGCATTTTGTTCTTCAGCGGTAAGTAATTCGTTGTGGTGTAAGGCTTCGATGGCATGGATTGTTCCGGCCACACGAATGTTTGTAAAAGCGGCGCCATTGAGTAATTGAATAAACTGTATGACGGCGACAATGTCGGCTGTGGCTCCGGGCGTGGTCTGCATATCCAACGCTACGCTGGCGGTTTGGTCCGCTCGATAGAGCCGACGTTTTTGCGATCGTAACCCAGTCATGTCGGCACGACTTAGATAGCGGCGATAAATCCATTTGTTGATACGCCGCAAAAATTCAGCACCTAATTCAGCATTGCCAACACAAGGGCGTGCTCCGATGAGTGCGCAGCGTTGCCATGTTCGGCCGGAAAAATCAAGATAACGAACGGCAGCATTGAGATTAATTGCTGGTGAGGAATTGTTATTGGATAGTGGGAAACTAACATCAACCTTAAACAGCGGTTCACCGGTAGATGTAGTTAACAACGCCAGCGTTTTGGCCAACACCTTATTAAGGACATCCGCAAAACCACTGTTTTCGGAGTTCGCCGTTGGTACTCTTGGTCCGTCATATAACATCATGATTTTTACTGTGTCGCCATAGCACATTTGATTGGCAGCGAGGTCTCCGAGGGCGATTACGGCGAATTGGTCTGTCAGGCTGGAGTCATTTGCTGCGGCGGTGCTACTTACGGCAACCTGAAACGCAGCTGCTAGTAGTCCTTCATACAAATAACTGGTTTGTTCTAGCACAGTATCCGGATTTTGTTTTCGCACGAGATCACCGTATGCAATTCGTAGCCACTCGCGATGAAGGATGCGTTGTAATTGACGCTTAACAGCGGCATCACCGGAAACACTCACTATTTCGTTAAGGATTTCATCGAGAATGATCCCGCGGTCGACACGCTGGCCATCCGTTATCCGTAGCAAGTCATAACACTCCGGCTCGTCAATCAAAAGTTGGCTAAGATGTTGACTGGCAGAGAAAATTGTAAGCAGCGTAACGAGCGCTTCAGTATCTCGTTCCCACAAAGCCCCTAGCGAGATTGGATTTCGAGACACACTGATAAAGTGTGCTAGTGCGTGCAGTACTTGTTCCGGCTGTACTAGGGTTGGCAGAATTTGTTCGAGTTGAGTTAGTGTGACGCTCACTAGATCAATCGTCATGCCCGCTTCGTTTAACGCTAACAATGAGCGGAATGCCGTTGCGGTTTCCGTTACACCTAGATTGGCCAACCAGGCTTGAGCGGCCTTGGGTGAATCGAGTAATTCAATGACTTGTGCAACTTGCATGACATTATTCTATTGGATTTAGGTGAACAACGTGCTCAGCCTGTTCGGCATTTGCGTTGTTTTGAACGAATTGTTCTATTGGCTTGGACGGTTCAAGTTAGCAAACTGGGCACCGAGTTCATACCAATTAATAGCGGGGTCTAACGAGCCTTGATAGGGTACGCTGGCGAGTACGGGAGGAAAACTACACCTCGTTATCTCTTCAAAATTGGTCGCTTGGCTAATATCGTCTGTCGGTAACGCCTGGCGGTTATTCAGAACCGTTCCCACTACCGGCAAACCATCTTCGAAGGCAGCGGCGGTAATAAGTGTTTGCAGTGTTTGGTTAATACAGCCGAGTTCGTTACTTGCTACGATGAGTAGTGGGTAGCCAAACTCATAAGCCAGATCGGCGACATAATCTTCATCACTGACAGGCGACATCAAACCACCAATACCTTCGACAACAACAAAGTCATAGTTGTCTCGCCAGTAGCTCAAGCCGGTTCGTAGTAATTCGGCATCGACTTGGCGGCCTTCTGCTTGTGCAGCTAGGTGTGGTGCTAATGGTGCAACAAATCGTTGCGGACAAACTTGCTCCAAGGAACCAGGCTGTCCGGCAGCCTCCCATAATTGTTGGGCGTCTGGGCTAAGATGCTCACCGTTTTCCAGCGGGCACTCACTGGCAGCTGGTTTATAAACGCCCACGCGGATTCCGCTACGAACTAATGCTTGGATGATAAGCGAGGCAATATAGGTTTTCCCAACTTCTGTGTTGGTACCTGTAATAAATAGACCTGGGGTAGCACGAGTCATGAGTTTGTCAGAGTTCGAGATATTCTTCGAGAGCTTCCCGCATCACATTCGGATCAGGGTCGACTTCGGTCCAGATTTTGAATCCAATGACAGCCTGATTTACGAGCATCGCCAATCCATCGAGCGTTTGACAACCGCGTTGTTTTGCATCGCGTAACAGTCGTGTTTGGGGTGGGTTAAAGACAACGTCGGCGACAACCATCGATGGTAGCAGAGTTTCAACATCCAAAGGAACCTTTGCTTCGGCATCGCCTAAACCAATGCTGGTTGCATTAATTACGACTTGGACATCTTCATCGATTTCAAAATCATCGTCGAGTGTGACTAAATCGGCGCGGCAGTTAACGATTTGTTGCAGCACAGTAAGAAGTTCTTGGCCGCGCGACTCCGTGCGATTCACAATGGTGATACTAGCGGCGCCGGCAAGTCCCAACTCGACTGCAATCGCTCGAGCAGCTCCGCCAGCGCCCAGGATGACAATTTTTGCTTCTGCAGGATCGATGACTTCGCGCAGTGACTGCACAAAACCTTTGCCGTCGGTATTCTCACCGATCAGCTTCCCGTCAACGACATTGACGCAGTTGACGGCGCCCATTAATCGAGCCGCATCGCTGAGGTCATCGAGATATTCAATCACGGCCACTTTATGTGGAATCGTGAAATTACCGCCGCGAAACGACATTGCGCGGAAGCCTGCCATGGCATCGCCAAGATTTCCCGCGGGAACTTGAAGCGTTAAATATCGCCAATCAAGATTGCAGGCAACAAAGGCACGTTCCATCATGAATTGACTGGGATTTCCGGCAACTGGGTTTCCCATGCAACTAACAATATCCTGAATAGGTTTATCCACCACCGCGATATCCTCTCCGTTCGTGTTCAATCAAAGTTAATTGAAAGCTTATTCTGTTGCTTCGTCTACTGTTAGTATTGTGGCGCAGCATACGTGTTTCTGCAATTGCAAACTAACGGTCCAATAATTGAGGAGGGCGTGGTTTAAATCAATCTGGAATGACGAGCTGGGGTTTGTTGTTACTAGGTGTAACTCCACCGCCGCGTCGAGCCTTGATACGCATGTAGGGAGCGGCAAAGTGACAACGGTCGCCAAAGCTACTGCGATCAGCATCTGGGTCCGCGTGAAAGGGTTCGATGAAATCTTCAATCACAAAGCCAGCTCGACACATTCCTCCCAAGATGTCCTCCCAGCGGTGGAGATACTCGTATGTCCCTTCTTCCCGCAGCCGTGAACCTTGACTTTGATTCATCGGTAACATTGGTAGCGGTCCAGAACGATAATAGGGTTGCTCTAACGTCCAGCCATTTTCACTGCGTTGTAAACTTGTTTGCAAGCTTGTCGGTTGTTTATGTTGACTGATATAGATTCCACCGGAGCGTAGAACCCGAGCCACTTCCATAAAAACTGGAGCGATGTTGGGTAAATAGCAGGTGCTGACCGGTTGGATGACGATGTCAAATTCAGCGTTTGAAAAAACAGAGAGGTCATCCATGGAAGCTTCGACGACGCGCAAATCAAAACCTCTTTGCTGCGCGACTTGACGGTCAAGTTCGAGCATTGCAGGTGAAATATCGACGACGGTTACGTTCGCGCCGGCAGCGGCATAAATTGCACTCTGTCGACCTCCGCCAGCGGCCAAACAGAGCACTTGTTGATTGGCAATATTTCCGCCGAGCCAGCCCTGTGCGTGGATCGTGGTTAATGGGTCGTGTAGATCTTCATCTTTGGCGGGCTTCGTGAAGCACCGTTTACCGACAACCATTTTGTCCCAAGCCTTGCGATTGTGTTCACGTGCTAGTGCTTGTTCGACTTCTAAATCGTGCTTTAATTTACGGCTCATTTTTGTTTGCTTCCATCGTAAATGCTGCCATTTTCAAGTCGGTGAAAACGCTGTAGCCAATCAATCGCTGCTGCAGTAATACCCTCATGACCACCTTCAAATATAGTTACTCGACTTTGCCCGGCGTAGCGGCGTAAATATATTTCACGATCCAAGGCAGTATCTTGCTCTTGATCCAGCGGCAACGGATTTTCTAGCCGTCCTTGAGGGGTGCTTAGTTGTTTCATTTCATTAGCGGTAATCAGACGATCACCAGTTGCTGTGGCGATTTCATTGAAGGCCAGTAGTGAATGAGAAATGGGTACGCTACCGGTATGTCCATCGTGAATACCGGCAGCAATATCAAGCGGGACCTTGTTGGAGTGTTTTAGGAATGGCAGTGGCGATCGTTGACGGTATTGGGCATCAACTATAGCGCTGTCACCGGGTGCACCACCGCAACTCTTTCGCAGCATGGCTCCGTAGCGTGATTTTTCATGTAATGTGTGCCATTGGGCGAGGTCACTAATTCCAACCCAAGCACTGGCGGCTGTCCAAATCTGCGGATGACGACTCACCATCAACATCGTCATGTGTCCACCACCAGAGGCGCCGGTAAGATAGATGCGGGAATGGTCAACGCGATAGTTCTGTTTGGCCCAGACGACGGCGTCGAGAATATCTTGTTGTGCTAGCTCACTTCCACACGCAGCCGGAGTTTGATTGGGTCCACGAAAATGGGGGAACACATAGATCCATCCAAGCTTGACCGCTTGTTTCTCGAGTTCGGGTTTGGCTTGTTCTAACCCCGCACTCCAACTATGAAGTGATATGAGTAACGGTATTTTGTCGACATTGTTGGACTTCTCGTAGCCACGGGGCAAAATGACGTAACAGGGCTGCTGGGTTTGATCGGCCGTGCTAGTAATCATGACCTTTATCTTCTTTTGCGCGAGATTGCTCTGAAGCGGAAAGTAGCAAAGCAGTGCTGTAAAGATGGTTTTTAGTATCAGCTGGTGGAGCGGCATGTTAGTAATTTCACAGAGGTCCAAAAAAGGAGACAGAAACAGCACAGCATGTTTGACGGCATGGTTTTAGACAAACTACAATGTAGTCATAAACATCCGGGCATTTAATAAATATCTGCGCTGTTTATCCTACCTGTTTATGCCTTCCAAGGAAAATAGACTCTGCCAATGAAATGTTGCCGCACCCTATCGCAGACATTGAATTTAGTGAAAATAGCATTTTCTGTTATTGTTTTGACGGCTTG
>DTSG01000456.1 GCA_012965455.1 Planctomycetaceae bacterium
CACCCAGAAATACCACGGAACACTTTGACGCGCACACAACCCCCGCCCTGCGCAACTCGATCAATACCAACGTAACCACGGAACCTAGTCACAATATCCGCTGGAATAGCAAAGGCTATTTTACTGTACGAGTGGGTACCGATCCCTACATCCGCAAACATAGTTCCACTAGCCAGTATCCCTCCACGAACATTCTGATTTCGCTTCCAAGACGGACTGAAGCCTATCAAACTACGTTTTTCAAGTAAAGTCGCAGGAAAAGACGAGAGAGGAATTTCATTGTGTAACCGGTACCCAAGTACCGCGATCTCGTCGAAGGGGGCGCTGATACTGTCAAGGCTCCAGGCGGGTTGTACCGCGTGATACAACGTGTTGCTTTCACGTTGCTGTGAAACCAGCATATCTGCACGGTAAGTCAGAATAGCGCCGTGCGTGGTAACCATTCGCGCAATCCGAGCCTCCGGATCGACCGCCGGGGCAAGCAAGTCATCGAGAATAGCGTCCATATCCGAAAAGACCTTGTCAACTGGCGGAACCACTATAGCAAGCTCATCCCAACGGGCATTAAATGAACTCGTGTCTGAAATTCCTCTTAATCCGGTAGCTGACCAACGCACTTCTTCGGTTGTTAGGATTTGGCCATTGGTCAAAACCACCGTTCCCGGATCGCGTTTGACCATGGCTATTTTTTGAGTGGATTCCGCCGAAAACACAAGACGTTTTACGCGATTAGCCTTGATACGAACCGTTCCATCCGCCGAACCGAACGGAACAAGCGATCCACGAAGATGCACATCGAAATACGCGGGTACCCCGCTTAATGTGTTTTCGTTTTGATAGCCTACCGCAATTCCTAGCAAAACATCGCCGTTGAACAGTTCAATAAATGGTCCTGTCCGGTCTACTGTGGCATCCAGTTTTTCAAGGTATCGAATGACGCCTGTTGCTTTATCAAACAGCAACCGATCATCGAGTTTGGCTGCGTTCTGTGGGGCGTCCCAGCCAGTTATCTTCTGTCCAAGGACCACCTCATTTTCGCCGAAAACAGCCCTGTACTGGGGTGCATCCTGGCCTAGGCTTGTACCAGTGACGATCAAACACAACACGGTAGTAATGGCCATCAGTGACAATCTCATTTTACAGGTAGTCCCAACAGCTTAAATGTACGGGCATTAATATCAACGTTACTTACTACAACAACTTGATCAGCAAACGTAAAGATCTGTTCAGCAGCAAAAAACACTTTATTCTCTTCCTGGAGTGAGAAATGATGTTCCACATTTCCCGTCTGCGGATGAATCCACAATATTCCCCGCTCAGGCTCCAATGATAGTTGTGTCGTCGCCAGCGGTTTATCCAACGTCAGCGCAAGTACGTGGTCGTTGTGGATGAGCACCGATTGCGGATTTACGGAGACAGGATAAAACCACCTCGTTGCCCCATCCTCCAACTGTATTGATTGAATCCCCGACTGACAAACCAGTATGATCTGATCCTCATAAATCCCAACCATCTTCTGCAAGCCAGGTTGCTGGTGCTGCCACAGCACACTTCCCGTCATACGATCAAGGCAAACCAGCGCTGGTGACCCTTCTGCACATAGCAGGATCATATTTCCTGCGACCAGCGGAGTTGTTGGAATGATATTGTTGTACAAGTGCTGATCTGCAATTTTGGGAACGCGATCCAACTGCTGAGCCCACCGCAATTCCCCTTGCAGACTCGTGCTATAGACTACACCCTCTAGCGTAAAAACAATTTGATCTTGCGCTATCGCGCTGCGACCGCGGCGAAATAACTCAGCATCAATTTGCACATTCATCAAGACCGTATTGGAAACCAATTCACCCGTTGTCGAGTCCAGTTGTTGTAGGGTCAAATGTCCGAAGGTGGTCTTTTGCTGGGTTACGGCAAGAACGTAAATTGACGAACCCGCCACAATGGGATCGGCAAAGGGAGTTCCCACTGCCCGAGTTTCCCATAAAGGCTTCCCATCTGCCGGATTAAGCAAAGTCCAGTAGAAGTTCTTTTCCTTGAACACAGAGACAAACACGCCGTTGCCAAAAAGTACGGGTTGGCCACAATACATGTACTCGGCTGGCATGCCCGCTCCGCCATCTTCAATTTTCCAGACAACCTTTTTGGCACTGGGCGAGTAACAGGTTAATCGCGCCGGCTGACTAATCAGCAGGGTGTTCCCTAGGTCCAGAAAAGAGACTTGACGGGTACGGCGAACATCGGCACGCACACTGCCAGGCAAAGACATGTCCAGCAGGGGCACAAGGGAACGGTTTTTCGGCGACAGATTTTGCTTGGCGGGTTTGATGTACTGTCGTCCCCGCTGAGCAGCCAGTTGATCCAGAAGTGCATTAAACTTGTCTTGCGGGATTGTTTCTCCCTCCAGTTCAACGTCAGTTTCAACACCGTTGGGCGGCTTTTGTCCCGCCAAGGCCAGGGCCAATTTGTGTTTTGCAATCCACAGGGTGTGATTTCCATTAGCGCCATGCTTTAACAAATCGGCAAAATTCTGAGCCGCCGGCAGAAACAAGCCCGCGGAAAGCTGGTGATTCGCCAGCAACTCAATCGCTGTGACAGAAGCGGACGTACCACGAAACCGCATCGCAACTTGAGCGACGCCGTTCATATCGATGGCAGCAACCGCTTTCTTCAATCGCAAATCCGCTAGATCGGCGTTATCTCGCTGCATCTTCTCGGCTAGCTTACTGTTTTGTTCTAGTATTGACCGCAGGTAAACACTGCCGGATTGGAAATGGGAGCCTAGCCTATCTACCGGAAACAGCCCCTCCGAGATCGGATTGTCGGTAATCATCTTTGTGGCATTGTCCAGGTCCTTTGCCTTAACAGCCTGCAGGATCTCCCGCATGGCATTCACCGACTCCCGGTCTGTCTGAACGCTTGCGGGTCGCTCGATCAGAAAACGAGTCGCATCCGCTGGTTTTATCACCGGTTGCTGTTGTTGTTCAAGGACGTTGGCTGATTCACCCTGCAACCAGTGAGCCGTGCGCCAGGCACTGAACTCCTTATCAGCCAGATTTTTGCCATGCTGTGACAGCGACAAATATTGAATTTTGGTTGTGAAACCGTAAAGCTCCTGCCATCGTCCGCGATGCCGAAGATGATAGAGATACAACCGTGTTAATAATTCAGGAGTCACCGGCATCTCGTATCGCTCTCGACCACCTGCTCCACCGGGCAACAGCAACCAGTTATCAATCAATAATTTCAATTGATCTGGTTTTTCTTCAATCCATAATCGACCCGCCAGCAGATCAAACAAGTGTTGTAGATTCTGCCACGAATGCAAATAGGCATCCGCTCGCCGAATTTGCAAGCGCTGGGGAAACTTAACCAGTGCTTCGTAAACTCGCGCCGTATCGGGATGATAGAGAATTGCATGATGCAACAGCCGCACCAATGCCTCCTGCCGCATGGTGGGCGTCAAATTTGTTTCCAGAGCCCGGGCATAACAAGCCAAACGCCATTTTTCAGACGAAATTGTTTCCGGTCGTTGAGCTTCAAGTTCAGACAGAAACTCCGTAATTTTCTTTGTATCGCGCGTTGCTCGTTTAAGCTGCGGAATATTTGTAACGTTGCCCACTGGCAAAAAGGTGGATAACTGTTCAATGAGCCGATCGGTTTTAATAAACACCTTATCCACAGACACGGTGCTTTGCTCTTCACCTAAAACTGTCGTCAGCCCGAAGACAATTTCCCGTTTACGTGGCAAGGACGCATCGAGGGCAAGCGAATGGACAACATTCCAGTGTTTGCCATCCGGACTCATCGAAATGACAAACTGACTCTCACCATAATGGGCCCGCCACCAAACATGATTATTGAATCTGACGCCAGCCCGATATTGGTTGGAGGTGAACACGAGATCCGTTGGATTCATGGAAACCACATAGGAATTCCCCATTTTAAGGAAATACAACGAATAAAACACTTCGCTTTGAGGATGCTGGAATCGTATCCCCGTAAGATGAGTCGGATTTTTCATCAACGCATATATGTCGGTACTTCCTTGCAGCCGGATGTTGGTTTGTAAATGGACAGGATTGGAGCCTGCCGTTCGTGTCAACCGAACGTCCCCCTGTTCACCAATTTTGTAGGTGCCTCTTGAATCCGGCGAATCCGTCAGTACATACCAGGGCAATACGCTGGCTGGTTGCCATTGATTCCCAGCCGCATCAAAATCAGTAAGTCCGTCGAGCGGTTCCAGTCGTATGGGATCGAGGTATTGCAACCGAGCCTTGGTTTGTATTTTTAAGGTCGTGGGTGGAGCATCCATCGGCAAGAACGTCAAAGGGATATCACCTCGTGCAACAACAAATGTTTTGTCTTGAAAACGAAGATCAAAACCAGAACCCATTAATCCCCGCCAGCGACCATTATCGTTGTCGACCAAATCGACTGCTTCTTCAACTGGCACTTCAACCGCCTCAACAAATGGACCGTAACAGTAATGACCCGTTAAACCGGGTCGCCCATCTGGGCCAGCAGACGATCGGAGAGAATCACTGCCAATAATCTGCTTTGGTAAATTCTCACTTTCCCAAGCTAGGGCAATGCGGGCAGTCATCCGATCACTAAAGAATTCCACTTCGATAGGGAACGTGCCCGCCGTTAAATCGATTGCGCCGGAAAGTTCGATCTCGGGCTGAACGGCCCAACTGTCGATGACTTCCACGCCGTTGATCCGTAACCTAACCCCATCATCAGCGACCATACTAAATACATACCGACCATTCGCTGGAATTACGATAAAGCCCTTCCACTGTACTGCAAAATAATCCGGGTCGACGACCTGTTGATTAACCACAGGAGATGCAAGTGCCCAGTTAAAGTCGATTTGCGGGTCAATCCGAGATTCAATAAAATGGCGGCGAAATCGCGGTTCAGAATCGATCGCCAAGCGTCGGACAAATTCCTTAATTGGCAGAGGCTCATAGCGTTTTAAACTAAAGTTGCCGTCGTAAGTGAGCTCAATCTTCTGTGCACCATTATCAGCCGTAATGATCATATTTTCTATGTTCGACATCCGAAGACGCAGGGAACTGCCATCATCCCGAGGCGGCGGCAACAGAAAGTCGCCTTCAAGATCAAAATACTGAGTCACTCCATCCTGTTCACCAGGTTTAAGTATTCCGCGTTTCTCGAGTGGTTGACGTATGTACCGAGATAAAGATTTTACCCAAGAATGATCAAGCCTTGCGGCGGGGTCATCAAATGCAAGCCAGTTCGGCGTTACGGGGAGCTCGGGCAAAATCAAACCAGTTGCTTCCACGTCAGTCGAAGTGGACCCCTGAGAGTCACCCGCATCTTCCGCAGACGGTTTAGGGGCGCCGGATATTGATTCTGGGCCTGTCAAATCATTAGGATCATTAGGGTCTGCCGAATTCGTGGTGCCCGCACGACTATTGGATTCCGCGACCTGGCCAGAATCTTCCGTCGTGGGGAAATAGAAAAACGCAACTCCAATCCCAATTGCGGCTATCAGCAGGATGGCAGCTGTGCTAGCGATTACGGTATTGAATCCCCGGCCCACGTTGCGAGTAGCCGCCAATTGAGTCAACCACGCCACCAACTCATCAAGTTCATCGTCAGGACTGAGAGAAATCGGGATAATTTCGATTCCCTGCGTGCGAATTTCACCCATTACGGCAGCGAACTTCTTGGGATCCGCCTCGATCAGTTCCGTAAGCGATTCCACCTGGGAATCGGATAAGGGGGATTGCAGGCGTTGTTGAAGTATTTCAAGAAGATCAGGAGCTGACATGTAAAGACCGCAAACAGAGGGTACTAAATTACTACTTGTAGTCTATGCGATAGCATATGGGTAAACAACACATTAAAGGTGCAATGCAAACGCCTACAATTCGCTGCGATGGTTGATTAGATTTTTCTTTCGTATCCGGTATTACCGCGCCCAAGTACTCGTCGTAGCTAAATTTATAGCTGCTGCGCCAGTACAGCTGTCGACATGACTGCGAACAACGTTAAAGCGACGATGATTATCAGGCACCCCCTGTCGCCACCGTCGCTGGCAAATGGACCCTCTCCGGTTGCCGCTAAGTAAGCCAGATACTCATCCGCAACGTTGTCGTCCTCGATGTCGCCGTACTCATCCGCTAACTCTTCGTCGTAATCAAACTCTTCAAATTCTTCATCGTAGTCACACATAATCGACGTTGGCTCCCAAAAACAACTGTCCGCTGGTCGTTAGCCAATCTACCCTTGCAATATCCGCATGCCAATCTCGAGGTCCTGCACGTGTAGATTAACCACAAACCTATAGTTTTCATACAAACCGGGTGGATCCGCGCGGTAACCACCGAACAACGCCATGACCACAGGCACATTGAATCCCTCATCACGCTTACGTTTCACCAACGAATAGAATATCTCGCTGCATTCAAGCCATTGCTCAGTATTGACGTTATCACCGAGGTCATCGTCTTCGTGGCTATCGGCGCCATGACACCAGACAAGATAGTCGACCGTCTCGGCGTCAACCATCGTTTCCAGCTCGATCATCGCATCACGCACCTCCGCCACATATGACTCACCATAACCACCAGGGTTAAAATTCCACGCGATTGCTTCGTTGACATTTGTACAAAAACCCACGGAGTCCCCGATGCTGTTACCATAGTGCCCGTCGAGGTCCAAATAAGCACCGACCGCACCAGTTTCTCGCCAGCGCTTGACCGATGCGATCACCTGGCCACTAAAAGTACAGAATCCGCAACCCGCACTCGGGCCCGCATGGTGAAAACCACTCGTCGGACTTAGCACCAACGAGTTTTCATTCTCCGTGGCAAACTTAATGGCATGATACAAACTACTGTTCGTATACCGCACACTTTCTGCAAACTCCGGGCTCCATTCAATATCAGCATTGTTTGGCAATTCACCTGCGAAAAATGAGTCGATATATGAAGCTTTGTGCGCAATCAGAAACTCTAGGTTATCAAATGGCGGGAAATCATCGTGAATCCTGATATCACCGGCAAAGGACCCGGACATCAATTCGTCCATCACCAGCCGCGGTTTTTCGGGACTCCTAGATGGGCTGTTCACCGTACAAACCTGTTGGGGTGTATAAAAAACGTCCATTCTATTTACCCTGTTCCAATTTGGATATTTCAATATTTCCTGTCTCGTGATTCATTATCATCATTGGACTCACTGCCAACACCGGTTTTCCACCGTCAGCGCCAGTCGCATAGGGATGACCGCGCCGGTTTCTGACTCACCTCTGCAGCCGCAGCATGGTGTCCCAGACGTCGTGCAAGGAACGATCGTATTCACCGCCGACGGCATCATGGTTCGCCGCCACTTTGGATTTAAAATTGTCGTAGTCCAACTCTTCTCCTAACAGCTGTAATACGCGCACCCAAACTGCCTTATCTGCAAACAAACGATATCGATAATCTGTTTCAGACGTTTCAATAATTTCTACGCCACCAAGATCCTCGGGAAACCGTGATTTAAGGGATTCCAAATGCCCTCGCAAACGCGCTCGCACCATCACCCTCCCTTCATCCACCACGTTACCCTGGCTCCCATCACCTGCCCGCGCACATACTGCGCTGAAAAATCCATATTGAGTAAATAGCCACATGCGATTGTTCTCCTATCTCTTAGCCCGAACCCTGAACGTCCGAATTTTGTTGCGTTTTCATTCATGAACATTATAATCAATCTTATTAATAGACGTGTTCGTCCCTCTACCAAATGAGTCTCACCCCTATGAAACCGACTATGCTCGCCAGTGCACTGCTGCTCTTCGCTGCCACTGCTCTCGCTCAAGGACCGACGCTACCATATACCATAGGCAGCGTTGAAGATTTCCTCGAAACCAACAAAGTGAACGGCACTCCCTCTGTCGTGTTGTACAACTTCAATCTCGAAAGCGGCTGATGAGCTATTAAAGATGCGGGGGCCGTGTTGCTCCCTTCCAGAGCCCTAAAGAAACTGCACCAAACCGTTCCCATCTGCCTTGGCGGAAATGAACTCCCCGGCAATTGCGATCTACGCTACGGTCAATTCTTCTACTTCTTTATGTTCAACGCCGATGGTGAACTAACGACCGTTGCCAACATGTCAAACGGTCTCTCCGACCGCATTAACGAAGGAATGACTCTGCCCAAAGCCTTCGTTGACATGGTCCACGATGCACTCAAGATCAAAACATCACTCGACGACTCTGAACAAGCGTACATTGATGCTGGTGGATCCGAAACATCTTACCAAGCGCTACAGGGTAAACTTA
>DTSG01000457.1:0-6932 GCA_012965455.1 Planctomycetaceae bacterium
CATCTAATTGCCATCGAATATGACTATGACATCGCCGTTTTTAAGATCAATGGAGACAAAACCCCTTTCATTCCGATTGCTCCGGCAAAAAAACTAGAAACCGCCGATATAGTCGTGGGATTTGGAAATCGCAGTAACACTTTCGCTCGAACCAACCTAGACATCCGCCTCGGAATTGTGTCCGACAGCGAACGCTATCTTTTGCACAAAGGACATTTGGCACCATGGTTAGTGACTGATGCGGCGATCGGCCTAGGCTCGCGGGGCACCATCATTGTAAATCTGAAAGGGCAACTTGTGGGATTAGCGGGACACGCACTGCCGCCACAGGCGCTCGTTGGAAAAATGGGGTATGCCCGCAGTTGTGAAGCGGTTTTTCGTGATGTGCTTTCGCGACTTAGAAAAGGTACGCCAGTGCAACCTGGAGCAATTGGACTAAATGTTCGCATGACGGACGAAGGATTGCAAGTAACTGAGGTAACGCCGGCGGGGTCTGCGAAAACAGCGGGAATCGAAATTGGCGATATACTAAAGCGATTTGCTGGGGTTGAATTAACCGATGCGGCAACACTACAGCGGCGACTATTCGGATTGCACGCTGGCGATAGCGTGATGGTTCAGTGGACTCGTTCAGGTGAACCCGCAGAAAAACAAATCACCTTGGGTGCCCGAGTGCATCGACTTAAGCAAGCAGACTTTTTCCTACATGAACCTGCTGTTAAAAACTAGGTTACCGGCAATAGCCGCAGCGAGGCTACGCCCGCACAGCAGAGGCTTTTGATTCGAGGGAAGGCTCTAGGGTGGCCCAGACGGGTGGGATCCACGCTTAATTGTGCGTCCACTATTCGTGCGGAACTCCAACCCAGTCGTTTTCCTCTACCTTAACCGACTGCGGCCCAGCACTTCGTAACTCGGCGTGCCACGTTCCATAATACTGGCATAAACGATCACTTCATCGACCCACGTTTCCGTTGTCACAATTGTGGTGGAATCGGAGTCGGAGCCCACTGGGTATTTATTGAATATCGCTTGCAATGGCTCAGCCTGTTCTGCGGTAGAGCGTATCCTAGCTAACGTTAAATGCGGATGGAATTGGCGAGTTTCACCGTGATAGCCAATATGCCGTGTTTCCTCGTCAACTCTGTCCTGCAACTGACGCAGTGCCGTGACTCCAGTTTGTACTCCCATCCAGACCGTCCGCGGCCGACTCCGCTCCGGAAAAGCATCTAGCCCACCGCATTCAATCATGAAACTCAACATCCCCTGAGCCGCTCGACCCACAGCCTTGCAAATCTCCGGCGTATCTTCAATCTGCACTTCACCAAGAAACTTCAAAGCGATATGCATACTCGGCGTCTGCACACATTTTGCGCCAATCTCCGTTTCGTCTATCTGCCGCATCATTCGTTGAGCGGCTTTCGTTGTGTCACTCGACACATTGACCGCTACAAAAGTTCGCATAGGTTTCACAGGACAGCCCCACTTAATTTTTTCTTACGGACGGTATTACACTAATGTCATCATGCAACGGAACTCTTCCAAACGCTTATCCAAGTCCGAGCGTTCAATCTGCATCATGCGATCCAAACTAAAATCTTCGACGTTATAGCTTGCCACCAACGTCCCATAGACTAGTGCCTTTTTGATGCTATCGAGATCCGTTGCATCTAGCGAAGCTAGATAGCCCATCATCCCACCAGCAAAACTATCACCGGCACCTGTCGGGTCCACAACGTCCGCGGTTGGGTATGCTGGTAAAACATAACAATCCAAGCACTCCGGGCAATCATCACTTGAGAAGAACATCGCTCCATGTTCTCCCTTTTTGATCACACAAAATCGGACACCGTACTCCAGCACTTTACGCCCTGCCACGACTAGATTCTCTGCGCCCGTCAAAAGTTTCGCTTCGCTATCGTTTAGCACTAACCCATCAATCTGTTGCAACAACTCAAGTAGCGACTCGCGATGATCGGTAATCCAAATATCCATCGTATCGGCCACGACCAATTTTGGTTCGCGCATCTGAGACAGCACCCGCAGTTGAATCTCTGGCATACCGTTGGCTAAAAACACAAACGGCGTGGTTTTATAGGATTCAGGCAATTCAGGATTAAAGGACCCAAAAACATTCAGATTCAATTCCAACGTCTCGCGATCATTCATGTTCGGCAAGTACTTACCTCTCCAAGAAAACGTCTTTTCGCCAGCCACAACTTCCAATCCCGCGGTATCAATGTTTCGACTCCGGAACATCTCTGTGTTTTCTTGTGGCCAGTCTTCGCCCACGACTCCCACAAGATTTACGGGAGTAAAATAGCTCGCTGCATAAGAAAAGAACGTTGCCGAACCGCCCATAACATTTTCTCGAGATGCTGTCGGGGTTTCCACACTGTCAAAGGCAATCGTACCCACAACCAACAATTTCATTTTACTACCCTATGTTTGTCTATACATTGACGTCTTTTGGCTACCGAGTTGTTTAGCGTAGCACGTGCACTGATTAGCGACACCCCTACAGACTAGGGTTTGGTTGATTCACGATTGTCATTTCGAGAATCCTAGGCTGCTCGAGAATTGGAGCGACCTGTATGTTGGCGTTTGAGGCGTGCCAGCTTTTTCCGCATCTTACGAAGTTGTTTGCGAGACATCTTTGTCAAATCATAGCCGCTCCAAAAAGCATCTTCGTCATAATCATCTCCCTCAGCCGCCCCTTGAACGGATGACGCAAACGCTGGTGTACTCCTCGACTCACGAGCAGCCGCTTCCAATGCATCTGCATATTCACCTGCATCCGCATAATCACCTGGATCAATCTCGGAGTCGCTCGCCATCGCTAGCGACTCAGCATACTCCGCTTCCATCTCTTGCTCTAACGCATCTTCATATCCTGCATGCCGATTCTCTTCGTCTTGCTCTTCATATTCCACATACTCGTCCTGCACTTCTTCGACTTCTTCATCCTCTTCTAGTGCATCCGACTCATACTCCTCAAAATCCACGTCCTCTGCAACCGCTTCGTCCACTTCATCAAAATCGTCCCAGTCCTCTGCCTCTGCCTCTGCCTCCGACTCAGCATCGAGTTCTTCGTCTGCAGTTATGTCTTGTTCTTCAAAATGATCTTCCTCCTTAACCACTGCACCTTCGTCCGCTGCAACCATTACGGCACCGGTAATATTCTTGGCAGCGACGACAAATTCATGATCGTGGGCTGAACTAATCATCGCAGCTTGCCGCCCTCCTTGTGCCGACAAGTATACGGTACGAGCGTAGATCCAAACTACTGTCGTCATCAACAGGTTCGCTCCCAGCAAACTCACTGACTGCCCTTCAGCCGAAGTCAGATAACTCGCTCCTAGCACCGATTCCAAGCGAGAACAAACAACCATGCCATAGCCCATGGCGGTGAGTACGAACAACGCAAAGCTGCCCATATTACCGCTCAATTCAAAGAACAATCTTATTCCGACGTACGTCGCCACGACACTTACAATCATCATCCACCACAATGCTGCTTGGTTCCAAGGTGCAGCAGTCGCAACTCGATCCACCACACTCTGTAATAGTCGATGGGCACCAGTCGCTTGTTCAAAACTCAAGACCGCAACTATGGCCGCAACCCACAGCCATATTTTGTAACGACCTTTATAGTCGTCAGCTTTAAAGCGTCTAATTAAATACACCTGGATACTGCCAACACATAACAACAGTAACAATACGCTAGAAACCCAACTTGCCAACGTCCCTGGACCATTCAGAGCAAACAATTCCAGCGGCAAAGAGTTGGACTCTATAGACGCCTGCCTTGCACCAAGCTGTAGTAAATAAATAACCCCAACGCCTACCAATAACATAGCGACATAAGCCCAGCGACTCAGCGGTATCAAATCGGTGAGACGTGGTTGATTGCTCAACAGCGCTTGCTCGGAATACATACGGACATTCGACGCAGACCTAGCGTGGATTGGTTTCTTACGGGCAGTTGGTTTTTTGGTTTTTTCAGCAGTCATCAAGCTCTGGATATCCGTCTCATTGAGCAACATTCATTAAAGCGCAAGGGCTACTCTATTTTTCGGCATTTTCAGGTTTGGTTTTGACCTTATTAACGACTATTAATTGCCATTCTCAGACCCTTTGCTATAACATTGGCTACTTCTCATGTCGTAAAACGGTGTCACTGATTGTGAAGCGGATAATTATCGGGTATCCTCCTATTTCAAAGCCCCTTGGCTTTCCGTTACCATTAATAGCAGTTACGGTTTAAAACAACTATTTATGAATTTGGGATACCCCTCCCAATTCATACTGTAACGATTGTTAAATAAGTATTTATTCATCAGGAAAATAACCATGGCATATGAACTTCCCGAACTCCCATACGCATACGATGCGTTAGAACCACACATCGATAGCCGCACAATGGAAATCCATCATTCCAAGCACCATGCGGGTTACGTCAGCAAAGTGAACGCTGCGTTAGATGGTAGCGAATGCGGCGACCAATCTGTCGAAGATCTAATATCGAATCTCGCCGGTGTCAGTGAGGATATCCGCGGGGCTGTGCGAAACAACGGCGGCGGCCATGCGAATCACTCGTTGTTCTGGTCGATCATGTCTGCCGCTGGCGGTGGTGAACCAACGGGTGATCTAGCCGCTGCAATCAATGCAGCATGTGGAAGTTTTAATGCTTTTAAAGAAGCATTTGGCACTGCTGCCGCGACTCGATTCGGTAGTGGTTGGGCTTGGCTCAGTGTCGATAACGGGCAACTCACCGTCGAAAGCACGCCAAATCAAGATTCACCGCTGATGGAAGGTCGCACCCCTATTTTAGGACTCGACGTCTGGGAACACGCCTACTACTTGAATTATCAAAATCGACGGCCCGATTATATTGCAGCGTTCTTTAATGTTGTAAATTGGGATGCTGTGGCCGAGCGCTATACAGCAGCTACAAGCTAGATTTTTCTAGCACGCTATGCACATTTTCGAACTCCATTGCACTTTTACGAGCTGCAATGGAGTTTTTTCTTTGGAATTTGACGTTCGTCAAGAAATAATCTAAAAGCGGCATTGACCCATTTTTACGGTAATTGATAACATTTGCGAGTCGTGAATAAAATGCTCCGCTAACATTATTCACTATCGACATGTAAAAGTTAAAAAACCGTTTCGCTAAGGACGCGCAAAGTCATGATTATCGCCCCCAAACAATGGTCGCCATTGGTCTGCATCATTCTTGCCTCAATCATTCTCTCTGCCGGATGTAAAACAACGAGTTGGACAAGCCTACCAGGCATGAGCTATTTTGCCAAAGATGAAGCCCCCGCTGCATCGTACTATGGATCCAACGGTCAACCCACCAATGACTACGGGTCTCGAGCACCTGCGACAGCTAACCAAACACCGTCCGGTGAGGATTACTATCACCGACAATATGATTCGACCAACCAAGGCACGAGCGATTATTTAGGAAACCAACCACAAACTGGGCCACAGTATAACTCGGCAGCCACGGAACAACCAATCTATGACGGTCAACGTCAGCAGTACCAACCTTACCAAGCTCCGCAGCAACAACCCCAACAATATCAAGCTTACCAAGCCCCGCAACAACAGCCTCAGCAATATCAACCATACCAAGCTCCGCAGCAACAACCCCAACAAACACAGACCCAGCAATATCAACCATATCAGCCATATCAGACGCCGCAACAACAACCGCCGGCCCAAGAATACCAACCGTATCAACCCCCGCAGCAACCGATCGCAAATCCTACTGCTCCAGGTGCTGCATCACTGCAACAAAACCCAGCTCAATACAATCAAGGTTTCTATGACCCCAATGCTGCACTGGCGACTCCAACAGCGCCTGCCGCAGTGACCCCACCCGCAACACCACAGGGAAATGATGCCTACATTCTGTCTCCCAATGCTGGCACCAATACCAATGCAACTACCGGTGCAGCCGCCTACACTGCCGGATTGCCAAATCAATCACCTCAATTTGACGAAACCTACAACCCGGTTGCACCGACGCCACCCGTACAACCAACCGCCGCGCCGTACCGCCCAGGCAGCACTGGTGATGCAAACAGTTATTATGCACCTGTAGCGCCAACCACACCTAGCACTAATGGCGGCGGAAGCTACAATGGTCGATAAATCCATTGCAGTAAGTCCTCCTGCTTCAGAGGACTACTACACATACTTTGCTAACGTTCGTTGCCTAGCTAACGCAGGGTTCATAACAAATGCCGGACGACAAGCAGCAACCACTTGATACTCCAGATCCTGTAGATGATCCGGCATCTCCTACGACGTCAGTCCCCAAACGTACGGGCCAACGCATCTCTGCATGTTTGTTCGCGTTAGTCGCAATTCCCTTGTTTATTCAATGGTGCCCCGGCGAAATTGCGTTATGGAAACAGGCGGCCGCACGTATTGCTTGGGATAACGGTGATCAGGAAACTGCTCTAAAACTCACCACGGAAGCAACCAACTGGGATCCTCACAGTACGCCTATTAAATTAGATCAAGCCCGTTGGCATGACAAAATGGGCAAGTATCAAGCGGCTATCGACTTGTATATCAGCCTACTCCCGGCTAAGGATGACCCCTCGGCGGCAGCACTCGATACGGAATCGATTACCCTGCGGATGACGCTTTGCGACGTACTCAACCGCCAGGCAATTGCCACACGTGCAGCTCGTGACGCGTTGGAACTACCCGAGGTAGCGGTACCGTCGGAGCCATCAATGCAAGCAACTCAAGTGTGGCAACAATGGCAAATCATCGACCGTTGGTATCAGGTGGATGATCGCCTTGCAAGTCTTCCTATGCTGACGGCGGCAACCTACTATAACAACCGTGCTTACCAGATCGCAATTTCTGGGGAGCATATCACTGAGGCGTTACAAGACATCAACCGTTGT
>DTSG01000457.1:6969-8286 GCA_012965455.1 Planctomycetaceae bacterium
CATGTTCAAGGCGCCTACCAAAGCTATCAAGCCCAAGAGACGTCGACTGCGTTAGAACGATTGGATACCGCTATTTCATTTCTCGCTCAACACCACGCCATTATGCCGGAGGTCGAACCGGGTGTGCAGTGGGAGGACAGTCAAGCTCAAATAATGGCGCAGCGCAGTATCGATTTCCGCAAGATGTATGGGCGGGTATTATTATTTCGTGCTCAGTTATTACGCCATGCGAACGAACAGGGCGATGCGGAAGTAGATTCTCGCCGAGCGGTGAAGTTAGGGGCAATGCCGGATGCATTTCAGCCCAAGATATTCTCGAGCACCATTTTGATTACCCCTGAGACCGCAAATTTTGTTGGCATGGCACTCGACACTCGGGGGCTACTGCATCTTCTCAATAACCAACCGCGGTTGGCACAAGAAGATTTAAGCCAAGCGGTGAAATTGGTGTCACAATACCTCCATCAGACTGAGGCTAGTGTTAAAACAGAAAAAGGGAGTTCGCCTTCGCCAATGGATCTCGATAAGTACTTAATATCCGTCAAACGACAACTTGCGATCGTCGTCTATCACCGTTCATTAGTGCTAATGGCACTCGATAAAACAGAGGCAGCTCAACGAGATGTTCAGCGAGTGCGGAAGCTTGGTTTCAAGCCATCACCCATGTTGTTTTGAGCGGCAATAATTATCACCATTATTGCAAGTTGCTCGGCGAGATGAGCCTTAGGGGGGCTTGCCTGAAATAAATAATCCTGTATCTTTTTAGTTATCTTAACTGTACTCATTTTTGAGTCAGCTACTTAGGTAGTTGTAAGTTAGGCCCTGTAGCTCAACTGGTTAGAGTACCGGACTGTCGATCCGGTGGTTGCGGGTTCGAATCCCGTCGGGGTCGCTGAAGCCGTTTATGCGTTACAACATAAACGGCTTTTTTGCTGCACTATAGTAATCCGTCCGTCACGGTGGAAAGCCACAGGCGTACCGGAATTCCTAATGCGTATCGCACCGCAATGCTGCAAGTATTATAATATTGCCCATCATGCATTCATCCAAAAACCGAGGCCCTTGGTACGTCATCGCCGTGCTATTGTTGCTGTTTGTAATATTGCCAGGTGCGACTGCACTCAATGAATTTCGTCATGCCGGAAACTTGCAAGCCACAGCGAGCTTTTTCTTTGACCTGTTCATCCTGCATTTCTTTGTCGTCTGCGCGGTCGCCTATTTTTTTTATGTTGGAGCAACTCTTGGCAGCTTCCTCAACGTCGCCGCTTACCGATTGCCCCACCAGCAAACCCTCCTCGGATCATCCGCCTGTCCAGG
>DTSG01000458.1 GCA_012965455.1 Planctomycetaceae bacterium
GCTTCTGATGTTGATAGTGCGGCCAGTGGAAGTACAGTTCATCGCGGGGTCGGATTACTCGACCGGTTTCATACAACGCAGGCAGCAAACTTCCTCCCTCGACCCGCTCGTCCAGATCTTGGATACCGAGGATGTCACAGATAGTCGGTAAAATGTCGTAGCCAATGGCCTGCTGACGGGATAGGGTACCCGCTTTAATGCCAGGACCTGAAATCATCAGGGGAACCCGCACGCCCGCCTCCCACAAGGTCGCCTTGCTACCGCGCAGGGGTCCATTGATGTTCTCGGGATCTGTCGTGGGATACGTACCATTGTCTGACGTGTAGATAATATAGGTGTTGTCCAGAATTCCCAGATGTTCGACGGCATCCAACAGTTGACCGAGCGATGTGTCTAAATCTTCAATCATGCCCCCGTACTGGATGTTATTGTGACGTTTTCCCGCCTTGCGGGATTCAAGTCGGGCGATAGTTTCCGGTTGGGACTGGTAACCCAAATGGGTTGCATAGTGCGAAACCTGTAAATAGAAGGGGCTGCCTCGGGAAACCTGTTCCGTCATCCAGTTAACCGACGATCGGGTAATGCTAAAAGCCCTTTTAGGATCGTCCGGTAGGTTTGTCTTTAAACCACCCTCACGATTACCGGTCGCACCGTCTCCCGCATCAAAACCGTGTGCCTGCGGGCCTCCTCCGTTGAGATGCCATTTGCCAAAATGTGCGGTCATATAAGCGGAGTTATGTGCTTTGAGTCGTTCCGGAATTGTTACTGTGTTTGAGTTCAGATGATTTACATGAGCTGGTGGGATCAAGCGGTTACCGATGTATAATTTTCCCGCATTACGATCAACAATATCGCTGAAATGCAGTGCCGCCGGGCTGATGCCTGTCAGCAGTGCCGCGCGGGATGGCGAGCAGTTAGTATGCGCTGAATAGGCCTGAGTAAAACGCATACCGGCAGCGGCGATGCGTTGCATGTTAGGAGTATGAAAAAAGTCACTCTTAGATTGTTTAATCCGAGGATCATACGGGATCGATGTGGTTCCCCAACCTTGATCGTCTGACAGGATAACGATAAAGTTCGGCGCGTTGTTTGCCGCGTTGTTAGATTGATCGGCCTCAATTGCCGATCGTTTAAGAGGGCCTAACCGGACCTGGGTCACCTCTCCGGCGTAGCGGAACGGGTCGCTGTAGTTACCTACATTACTTTGATCGTCATCGTTAACACTCAGACCATCCTGCGGCTCAACGGGTATCAAACCGTCCGCCTGCCCTGTGGCTACGATCTCGCCATTGATTTTAAGAGACAGCTTGGCGTCTTTGGCGAGAATCGCCTCGATAACAAGCGGCTCCTGGTTTTTGATGGTGGCGGAAGAGATCGATTTCAATTTGCCGTTTATGCGGACGCTGAACGTAAGTTGAGCTTGCTTAATATGCAGCGCAACTCCTTGTTGGCTACCCCCCAAGGCAAACAGCACACCATCGTGCTGTCCTGACGAAGCAGTGCACGAGAGAGAAAGCGCGCGGTTGGCGATTTTTATGGTTGCGGACTTGGGTGAAGTTTTGGGTGCGGAGGGCATCGTTTTAAACCAGTCATTCCAGCGATAGGAAAGCTCTTCTAGGCGGACTGGTTGCTGGGTTGCCAGATTGGTCGTCTCCGCCGGGTCCTGTTGAATATTAAACAACTCCCAAGGCTGCCCCGAAAGGGCAGAGATTTTCCACTGGCGATATCGAGCGGCTCGTCCCCCCATATGTTCAAAGTAAAGCATACGGTTTTGATCGACTTCGTTTCCTCGAATCAATCCAACCAGACTCTCCCCGTCCATGCTGAACGAAGGACCCTGTTCCGCTCCGGCCAACTCCAGACAGGTCGGAGCAATATCCATGACGTGGCCGATGTTATCGGTGATATTGCCGGAACTGCCCTCTAGACCGGCGGGCCAGTGCACGATTAACGGCGTGCGGCAGCCACCCTCAAAACTCTCCTTTTTCCAGTATCGAAGGGGACTGTTGGCGGCGTTGGCCCAGGCGGGTCCGAGTCCTGTATAGCTTTCAGCAGACCCGAGTTTACTAAGATGTTCCGGTAGTTTCAGCTCACGTTCGCGATGGGAAATCCTGCCGTCTCGCGTTTGGCCGTTTCGGTCATAACCGGCATAGCCGGGAATTTCCGGGGATGCTCCGTTGTCCGAGAGGAAGAAAATAACAGTGTTTTCTAGTTCCCCAGTCTCCGTTAATGCATGGATAATACGCCCAATTCCCTGATCGACACTATCAATCATCGCGGCGTGCACTTCCATCTTCCCAGCTTGATAGGATTTTTCCGCTGCGGTGAGATCAACCCATGAATTCCCTCGATCGATCACCGGATCAATGGGAGTTTTCTGCGGGAACAGTTTTATGTCTTTTTGCCGCTGGAAGCGACTGGTTTTCAATTCATTCCAACCAGCATCGTATTTTCCCTTGTATTTTTTAATGACGTCGGACTTGGCATGTAGTGGCCAGTGCGGCGCTGTATAGGCAACGTAGAGAAAGAAGGGTTCTTCATCCTTCTTATCAAAAGAATGAATGTAGTCAACCGAATAATTCGTGATGGAATCGGTTAGATAAAAATTGTCCGGAACGTCTTTAACTGCCGTGTCTTCGTGAACCAGACTGAAGGGGTCGAAATAGTCGACGACGCCCCAGATCACTCCATAGTAATGGTCAAACCCGCGTTTGCGGGGATAGGAAGAAGGGTCGGCGAAGGGGAGACCCAAATCAAGCTGGTGATCCATCCAGCGAATGCGTTGTTGATTGTCCGTGGTGGGTTGCAGTTCGGAGAGGTGCCACTTGCCGACCATCGCCGTTTGGTAGCCTGCTGGCTTAAGGAGTTCGGCCAAGGTGGGTGCGGTGACAGCCAGCGTTTTTCCGTTACGTGCAAGACCAACTCGATGTGGATAAGAACCGGTGAGCAGACTGGCTCGGGTTGGGCAGCAACGGGCGCAGTTGTAGAATTGGCTGAAACGAAGACCACCCTCGGCCAGACGATTGAGATTGGGCGTTTCAATTTCACCACCGAAACACTGAGGGTCGGAATAGCCCATATCGTCGACCATGATCACGAGGAAATTGGGTTTTTCAGCACACCGGATCGTGCCTGAGCACACGAGGGAGATCAATGAAAAATATAGTGTCACGAGGTTTCGCATGAGTCGCCTAGTATTTTATGAGTGCAAAGCTAAAGAATGGATTATACCTCAGCGGCGGCGTTTCGTCGGTGATTTCGGGTGTACTCTATTTTGAACCATGAGTCGCTTTCTGTACGACAAGGCCGTTGGCAAAGTCACTCGGACTCGTGGGTTTGAAAATACGTCATTCCTGCAACTCTGCTGAGTGGACCAGCGTTTTCAATGCCGCAGCCAGTTTATTGCGGAGGTGTAGGCTAGATTTACTGATGATATTGGCAGTTTCATGCGGATCTTTCTTGTGATCGTATAGTTCATGAGCCAGGACCTTTCCGGACTGAAAATTGCGCCATTCTGTATAGCGATAACGGTCGGTACGAATGGAATAGCCGATTGCCTCTGGGTCTGCACCATTAGCTGGGTAAGCGGGTCGGCAATGTTGAGTTAAGGCAAGATCTTTCACAGTACTCCGGGGATCTTTCAGAACGGAAACCAAACTTTGTCCGGCGAGATCAGGCGGCGATTGCAAGTTACACAGATCCGCGAGTGTCGGATAGATATCCAACAACTCCACTAGTGAATTCGTTCGTTGCGATTTATTGTATTGCGGAGTGGAAATGATCAAAGGCACACGCGCATCTAGTTCGAAATTCGATGTTTTCGCCCAGAGCCCTTTTTCTCCAAGATGGAATCCATGGTCGGACCAGAGAACGATAATCGTGTTACTGCGCAGATCTAGTCGATCCAGCTCGGAGAGGACTTTACCGACTTGTGCGTCCATATAGGAGATATTGGCGTAATAGCCGCGCCGCATTTCACGGCTTTGATGGTCTGTCGGATACTGATTAGGCGAATTGGCATAGGAGCGGAGTATTTCACGGCTGTCGTGTAACGCAATTTCGGGTACAGCGGTGGGCGGTTGCTGATTGGTTGGAAGCTGGATGTCAGCTGGATCATACAGGTCCCAGTACTTCTTTGGTGCGTTGAAGTGCGAATGAGGTTTCCAAAAACCAACGGCTAGAAAAAAAGGTTTATTCTGAAGCTCGCGCAGTGCCTTGACGGCATATTCCGCCACTCGCCCATCAAAATATGCATTATCGGGCACGTTGCGAATCTCACATTTAGGAACGTCAGACAGATCAGGCGGTAACTCCCCGGCGACAATCGCCTTGTCATTGCCGTGAGAATTGTAATGCATCATTTCTGGTACGGACCAGGAAACGCGGTCTCCTTTATATTCGTCCTGTCGCCAGTTGTGGAAAATTTTACCAATACACTGTGTGTGATAACCGCTGTTCAAGAACATCTGAGGAAGCGTGATCACAGTTGGCAGTCGCTGCCGGAAGTGGGTGGGTAGATCCCAAATTTTGAGAGTGTCGAGTCTTAGTCCAGTGAGCATCGAGCTGCGGGAAGGATTACAAACTGCCTGTTGACAGTATGCACGGTTAAACAGGGTGCCGGAGGTTGCTAAAGCATCGATATTTGGGGAAACAATTTGAGGGTTGCCGTAACAGGCTAGGTCCGCGCGGAGGTCATCAATCGCGATGAACAAGACATTAGGTTTTGCCGCGCTGCATAAGGGATCCGCCAAGGTAGACAGCAGTAGGCAACAAAACGGTATAAAACGGAGCATCATTTTTTTCTATCGCCAAATTTAAAGTTGTTAGCTGGGGTAGATCACCCACGGTGCACAGCTTGACTCGCCGGTGTGATGCGTGTTATCACTGTGAACGTCTGATTCTACGAAGAAAAATCCATGACAGCAACCAAAACAAACTCTACCCTGCGTCGAAGTCCGTGGACTACAGTGTGGGTTATTTCATGGAAAACAGGTCGTTGCGTGATTATCGCCTACGTTATCGTTTTAGTATTGTTGGTTTTGTTTGAGAGGCGGTTGGTCTATCCGCTGGAATTATGGGATCCGCAGGTTCGGTTTGCAGAGGGGTCTTCGTTGAAGGAGGTTTACTTTCCCGCGGCGGATGGTGTAAAGCTTCATGCATTATACAGTCAACGGTCTCGTCCGCGAGTTGTGATTCTGTACTTGCATGGAAACGGAGGTAATATTGGACATCGTGCTGGGCTATTGCGGTTTCTATCGTCTCAATATGAAGCGTCGGTGTTAGGAGTCTCATATCGTGGGTATGGTAAAAGCGAGGGCCAGCCCTCAGAAAACGGTCTTTATCTCGATGCGCAGGCTGCCTTGCAATATCTGCTTGACAAGGAGCGAGTTGATGTGGACCGGGTATTGATTGTCGGTCGCAGCATGGGTGCGGCGGTGGGATTGAAATTGGCTATCGACCACTCCGTCCCCGCGATTTGTATTGAAAGTACTTTCACCTCGCTGCCAGATGTGGCGGCCCGACAATATCCCTGGTTTCCAGTGAGATTGTTGATGAAGAATCAGTTTCCGAGCCTAAGCCGTATCCGTCAGTATCGTGGTCGTCTGTTACAATCACACGGCAGTCATGATGAGTTGATTCCGCTGTCCATGGCTCAAGAACTTTATGCGGCTGCGACATGCCCCAAGGAGTTTAGGATCATACCTAACGGCACGCACAATAGTCCGCAGAGCGGACAATATTATTCGCTTGTTGATGCGTTGATCTCGCAAGTCTATGATTAACAACCGGATACTTTTATCAGCGTAGACAGTTACGGTTTGCTACCCCGACTTATGCAATACACGCTCGACGCAGTACGCAATAGCAGCTTTCCCTGACTAATTGCTGGCGTAGCAATGCACAACTCATCTAATTCATTGGTCGATTCTATCTTAAACTCGCCCCCGGCCGGCATGACGTGCGTCGTACCGTTCTCGTCGAGAAAAAATAACTTACCGTTATAAGCCCAAGGCGAAGCTGTAAAACTCGCTCCTTGGGGGAATCGCGTTCGATTAAAGACCAACTCTCCCGTCAAGGCGTTGTGGCAAGTTAACATGCCACGATCGAGAAGTGTATAGTAATTCCCCTTGTAGACAATCGGGGAAGTATTGTAGGGCCCCATGCGTTGCAACGACCATGAAATAAACTCATTCGCCGTCTCATCCGTTTTCAGGGAAATGTCACCGCGGGCACCCGGCCTAATTGCGTACACGGGACGTTTGTTGTCCTGAAAATACCCAGAAGTGATATACAGCAAATCTTGGACGACAAAGGGTGACGGAATCGTCAGGACGGACATCTTGCCGTCAAAGTGCCATAGCAAGTCTCCCGTAGTCGAATAGGCTCGATTTTCCTTTCGACCACAGACTATAATTTCCACGCCGTCCGCATGTTTCCAGACAAAGGGCGTCGCCCACGTGCTTGTTTCGCTACGAGGAATTTTCCAGCGGACCTCTCCGGTCACTGTATCGTGAGCAGCTATAAAAGACTCCTCTTCATTGTCATAGACCATAATGACCTGATTTTCATGAACCACAGGTGAAGCGGCTGCCCCATAACCAGATGCGGTTTTACGGGGCGTCAGCGAGTGCTTCCAGAGTGGCTGTCCGTCTAGATCCAGGCAATATAAACCGAGGTCGCCAAACAAGACATACAGGCGGTCGCCATCGATGGTCGGTGTTTCTGCAGCATAGGTGCTTTTGGGATGGCGGGGAACCTTCGGTTTTCCCTGATGCGCTTCATGTTTCCAAATAATCGTTCCGTCATCGAGGTCTAGACAATAGACCATCCAGTGATGCACTGTATCAGGTGGTGCCGGACGTCCTTGCCCTAAATAGAGTCCTCCCTTGGGCTTTTCATAGTCCAGATCGCTATGTACGGCGGTAACAAACACACGATCACCCCAGACCACTGGGCTGCCCCAACCCCACCCTAGAATTTTGGTTTTCCACTGCACGTTTTCTTTGGCATTCCAGTGCACAGGTAATCGAGGATCATCCGGAACGACCCCGTTACCATCTTGTCCACGAAATCGAGTCCAATGATCTTGGGCGGCTAACGGCGAGTTTACCAACGGCATTAGCAAACAGCTAAGTGCGATGGCAGAAAAAATCTTGTTCATTGTCGCGTTTCCCCGTTATTAATATCCAGTGCCGACTGCGGGCAGATGATCTACCATCTTAGCGTTCGTACGCCGGAGTTCGGCTATCGTTGCCGCACGCAAGCGGAGCGTTAATGTTCGGTATTTTTTGTAGAATGCCAAGTTGTGCAACTCGTCCGGATCACGTTTTAGATCGTATAACTCTTCCGGTTCATTTGCGACCAGCGTGCGAATGTACTTGTAATTGCCCTCTCGCAGGGAGACCCACCAGGGAACTCCATTAAGATCTCGGATTTCCGGATCGGCGGGAATGGTATCAGTATCTTTTCCATAACTGCGTCCGGTAAGCGTCTGCAATACGGGATGCTGCCATTTTGTTTTCGGATTGTTCAGGAGCGGTGAAATGTCATGCCCATGCATTTTCCAAGGTAGATTGATACCGGCAAAACTGAAAAAGGTTGGAGCAATATCGACACCGGCCACAGGGGTTTTGCAGACAGTCTTTTTGGGTATTCTTCCGGGCATACTGACAATCATCGGCGATCGAGTTGTTGCATCGTAGGGCGCTAGTTTCATTCGAAAACCGTGTTGTCCCCACCCAAAACCTTGATCCGAGGCAAAAACGACCAATGTATTTTCCCGTTGACCAGAGGCATCCAGTGCCTCCATAATGCGACCGACCCCTTCATCGATTGCAATCACCCCCTGATGGTATTGGCGTACCCAATCGTTAAGCGCATTGCCGTGGATGCCTTTGGTGTCAACCGTGCGTGCCTGAAATCCGTTGCCCGCCATCACGGGTTGCCCATCATCGCCCTTTTCCCACTGATTGATTTTTTGCATCCAGTCCGGCTTACCGGGACGCGGGGGATAGATGTCTTGGGGTATGGGGATCTGTACATTTGGATAGTCCTGTTGATGTCGGTCAGCGGGCGTAAAGGGCCCATGTACCGCTCCATAACAAACCCACAAATACCAAGGTTTAGCAGGGTCACGATGGCCTCCCTCAATAAAGTCGATTGCCCAGTTCGTGTAGTTGTCTGTTGAATAGCCAGTCACGAGTTTGCCGCTAGCACCATCAATCTGTATTAACTGATTGTCATAGTAGTTGCCCGCGTTTTCGGGATAAGCCGGTCGATTCCACACTTTTTGGTGGTCCCAGTCTCGACCAAACCCATTATCTGTTCCGGTGTGCCATTTCCCGATCTGGGCAGTGACATAACCGTTGTTGCGAAATACACTCGGCCAAAACGGACATTGTTGAGGGTCATATTTACTGCCTGGATATTGACCCTCCATTCTCATAGATTGGACGCCGTATTGGTGATGTCCGGTAAGCATGGCTGCTCGACTAGGCATACACCAGGTGCCAATATAAGCTGCGTCAAAGCGCATGCCTTGTTTGGCAAGTTGATCAATATGTGGAGTTCGGACAAAATCATAGCTATCCGGATAACAACCGACGGTACGGTAGGATTGATCATCAGAGTAGATAAACAGGATGTTGGGCGGTTTGGGAGCATCTTCGGCAGCGCAACCGAGTTTAGCGTATGCCATACAACAGCAGATTAAAAACAGCATGTATTTCATTATTAGATTTCCCAACCTATAAGCGGTATTCCTCTGGAAGCAGGGCAGTCCCTTACTTGTTGCATTTAATTTTTATCCTATGAGGATTATAGCCAATCAAGCCTGCCTCTCGGTAGGGTACGTTACCAAGCAAAATAATGTCTGTAAAGGGTTTGGCACTGCCAATATTGGATCCTGTGACACTATCTGAGTAATAGGCCGTAATGTACTGACCTAGGTGGTTTGCAGATCCAATCTATAATCCTCCGGCGTTGGCGGTCCCTCTATTATAAGGCTTGGCAGAGGTTTATTTCGTGCTAAAGGCGTCGCTAACAACAATCTCAACAATCAGATCACGCAGTCCATGTTGCCCCTCCTGCATTTGTTCAACGAGTTGGAAGACCTCCACGTACTCCCGCCGCTCCAGCGCACCGCCGGTTCCATAGACCAATAATTTCTCAGTCAAACAGCGAATGAAATCCGCCGGGTGGTCGACGAGTGCTTGTTTCAACTCCGCCGCCCCATCGAGTTTCCTGCCATCTCCTAACTGCACCTGTGTCTGGATTTTATTTCGATGAGCGTAGGTTTCCCGAAAGAGGCCGACCGGATCAAAATGCTCTAGGCTAAAACCCAGTGGATCGATTTGTCGGTGGCAAACGGCACAGGTGGCCTGCGCCTGATGTTTTGCGAGTTGTTGCCTGATCGTGGCCGCTCCTCGTACGTCCGGTTCGATGGGCTCGATATCATCCGGAGGAGGATTCACCTGTTTCCCGAGGATGTTTTCCAGAACCCAGACACCCCGCACCACGGGCGACGTCGCCGTACCGTTTGACGTAACCGTAAGCACACTGGCATGCGTGAGCACGCCACCCCTTCTGGAATCCGCCGGAAGGTCAACACGCCGAAACTGGTCGCCGGATACACCTTCGATTCCGTAATGTCGAGCGAGACGGTCGTTAAGATAGGTATATTCGGAATTTAAAAGATCGAGGATTGGGCCATTGCTCTCCAGCAGCGATCGGAATAGCAATTGGCTCTCTCGTTTCATAGCGCCTTGTAAATTCCCAGTATAATAATCTGAAAAGTGCTGGGGATCCGGCGGCATCTCGCCGAGTTTTCCGATACCTAACCAGTTATCGGTGAAACTATGGATGAAGTCCTCTGCGCGGGGATCTTTGAGCATCCGCTCAACTTGCTCGACGAGTTGAGCGCGAGAGGGCGCCCCTTTTTCAGCCAGATCCCGTAGTTGTTGATCCGGCATGGTATTCCAGAGAAAGTAGGAGAGCCGGTTGATCAGGCTGTAGGAGTCGAGTTTCCCCTCGTTTTCATAGTGATACAGAAAAGCGGGAGATCCCAGCACTGCTTTGAACGTCGTGTGGATGGCTTTTTCAAAGGGGTGTCCGTCGTCGCGTAGACTCTGGTAGAGGTCCAGAAAAGGTTGAACCGTCGCACTATCGACTTGACGCCGAAAAGAACGCTGGACAAACGCCGACAGCACCTGGTTCGTGTATTCCTTGTCCTGCGGCCGCATCTGCTTACCAAAGACGACTAGGTTACCGGCCGGTGGCCACTGCTCAAACAGAGGGCCTTCCACTTCCATCCAATAAACCCGTAGTTGAGGGCCGTCGTAGTTTTCCATGATCGGCTGGCGGGTCTGACGGGCGTCTGGACCATATCGAAGTTTAACTAAATTCTTAAATGATCCTTGATGACCATTGGTAAACGAGACGATGGGCACTTGCCCTTTTTCAAGACGCGCCGTGAAATGGAACGTCGCTGGTGCATCCTCAGGTACATTCACTTCATCTACAAGTCTTCGTGAGCCAGCCTCGGCCTGTTTACCGGGAGGTCCCACGCGGACTTTCATTTTGACAGGGCCATCGATCTGACCAACCCCCTGAAAGTCAGAATGCAGGGCCAGAGCATGAACTCGGATTCGGTAGGTGCCCTGTTCCAGTACGGTTATGTCTTTCGTTCCGGGTCGAAATTGCTGGAAGCCGTCTTCCGTGCCAGTAACAATCTTGACGTATTTGCCATTCTGGTAGACCGGTCGGGTGGCATGCTGGGGGAGGATTCGTTGGACAAGACTGACGGGTTGGGGTCCGAAGCGGATTGCACGCTGCAGAACGTCCTCGGCTGCGAGCATAGCTTCCCGCATCAAGGCAGGTGAAAACACCAGCGCGAATCCGACGTTGTCCGTACCTGCAAATTCGTTGTCTAGGGGAAATGAGCGGGAGGGATTGTATTGTGTATCGACTCGCAACAGATCACGTAGCGTATGGTTATATTCGCGCTGGTTGAGTCGTCTCATCAGCGTGCCGCGGGGGATGGTGGAGTCAGTCTTTTCGTCGAGTTGGATCGCCAAAATCCCAATGGTGCGAATCAATTCCGCGGTGGTGGGCTGGTCAGCGTCGAGCGGTGGCATTTGACGGTGGGTTAGCTGGTCGAAGATGTTTTGCAGCAGCAATGGCGCCAACGGTTGAGTGAAATCGCGGTCGGCCGAGGGGTCCTCGCCGCTGTGACACTCGTTGCAGTAACGGGTGAGAAAACCTGTTAGCGGTCCCAATTGGTCAGCCTTCGTCTGCAGCGACGGGGCGAGCAGGAGCACAGGAACGAGCAGAACGTAACGTGGCATGGAATTCAAGTTAGAATAACTCCGACATATTACCGTGGCTGCCGCCAAAGGAATCCGTTTCGACGCCGAGCCACTGTAGCATGGATACATAAAGGTTGCAGAGTGGTTTGCTATCGCGTTCGTATTTGAGCGAGTTGCCGTGCTTGATGTTTCCACCGGCCAGGAGCACGGGCAGGTTCCGATTGGAATGGCTGCTGGCGTTGCCCATGCCGCTGCCAAAATAAATTAGCGTATGATCGAGCAAGGAACCGTTTCCGTCAGGGGTGCTCTCTAATGTATGTATGAAGCGCGCAAGTTCCTTGATGTATTCCAACTCAACACGCTTAAGCTGGTCTATCTTGTCAGGGTCTTGTCCGTGATGGCTGAGCGAGTGATAGCCGTCGCTGATCCCATCTAACTGCAGGACGCCGTTGCCGCCGGGGACATGGATGGTGACAATTCGGGTAGAATCGGTGCGGAAGGCGAGCGCACAAAGATCAAACATGCTGCGCATCGTGAGGTATCGCCGATCTTCGCCACCGGATTTCTGCTGGAGGGCATTTTCAGCATCGGCGACAACAGGTTTATCCTGTCCGATCCAGTAACGGGTTCGATTGAGTCGGCGGCTCGTTTCCTCGATCGCATTAAGGTACTCTTGGAACTTATGACGATCTTGGGATCCGAGTTTACTGTTAAGTTGTTTGGCGCTGCGAGCGATCGTGTCGAGCACACTTTGTTCAATATTGATTTCTGTGGTGGCCTGTATCTTTTGGTTGGAGAGCAGCGGCTTGAATAGCATGTCGAAAAGTTGCGACGGGTCACCGATACCTCGCATTTTCACTCCATACCGGTTCCAAGACCAGGAGTTGCTTCCATTGAGATCCAGTGTAAGTGAAGGAAAGCGGGTCTCGTTTCCGATCCGGTCGGCGGCGTATTGATCCAACGAGTACATGGATGATTTGGAGAAGCTAAACCGTTCCCCAGTAAGGAACCCCTGCACACCTTTATGTCCACCGCCGAGTTGATGGTCCAATCCTTCAATTACCGTGAGCGCACTGCGAGCTGGTTTTAGTGGTAGCAGGAGTTCCGGGAGTGCGTAGTCGGGCCCGGTGGTTGTCGGAAAGAATGCCGGTGAGTGCATGCCATATTCGGTTCCTATACAGACGAGCCTTTTGGGCGGCGTCGACGACTGAGCCGCGAGTTGATTTAGGGACTGGAAGAACGGAAGTGTAGAGCAGAGACCAAGTTGTTTAATAAACTTTCGCCGTCGGTGCTGCTGTTGGGAGATTACTCGCGGTCGGTTCTGCATAGTAATTTGTTTCACTGGATGACTGAATACACTTCGCTATTTTAGCAATAGGAACTACGAGAGTCCAATGTTAAGGTGGCTTCACTGTTCAATACAGATCAATTCTTTGATCGTATGTGCATAGATCCGCCCTGCGGCAAATGAAAGGCTTGCTCGTGTCCATGACTCACCAACGGTTCCCAAGTCATTGATGCCCACCAAAGCCTGTTCGTCTAATTTATCAGAATCCCATCGTACGACATACACGGTGCCGTTCATCACGGGCACATAAAGATGTGCGCCCGCAACTGAAGGTACGGGGGAGGCAATATGGCCCCAACCATTTCCGCGTGACCGCTTATCACCACTGACGACAAATCCCGACGAATTCGTCAATGAATTGGGTGTGAATGACTGTTGATTCAACCCCCTAGAGTTGTCGGCTAGGGGCGGCTGAAACCAAAGCAGTTCGCTTGCTGCGATGCCGACGGTCTTTAACTGTAATGGAAGCTCCAAGTATTCTACTTTTCCATCTGTTACATTTACACGTCCCAGCCATGGTCGCGTATAACATCGGAAATAGTGATAGTTACCCACCAGTAAGTTTGATGTCTGGGTGATCATGCGATTCTTTTTGTTCGCATTCAGCGTTTCCACGCGCGATACGTACCCGTCGCCATCCCACTTTCGTAAGGCTATATCACCGACAATCGACACTCGCCGCAGCACCTTCCCGGTAATCGCATCAATCGAAAGATGTTCGCCGCGGTGAAAAATGTGTACCTCGTCGTTTCTTACACGATAACTCATCGTGCTCATGAACTCTGGCAGCGGTAAAGTCCAGAGCGTATTACCCTGAGTCAGGTCAATCAATGAGATGCCCTCGGGTTTTTCAGGGGGTCCGTGACCACCACCGCGTCCCACTACGGCAACTCGCCGTCCGTCGTTTAGGCGTTGGGGCAACACGGCGTTTCCCATATTCACTCCACATGTTGAGTTCCAGACATTTTTACCGGTGCTCATGTCCAAAGCCTGCAATTGTGTCCATTCGTCCTGAGGCAGGTCAGCGTATTTATGCGGAAAGGTTCCATCGGGATCCGGAGGGTATTGTTGCCTCGTGAAGACGAAGTTCCCATCCATTTCAAAGGGCAACGTGCGGCCAACACTCAACACGTTGCGTGTCCAGATTTCCCTGCCTTTTAAGTCGAAACAGACGATTCCACCGGAGGCATTAACAAATACCACACGTCCGTCTACGCAAACCGCAGGGGGAGAACTGCTATCGCCGAAACATCCTGAAAGTCGCAGTGGATGTTTTCCTTCAATTGTTTGCTGCCAAAGGACCCTGCCGGTCCTAGCGGAGCAACACCATGCCACGATGTCTTTTCCCAAGGATGAATCCTTGCTGACGGAGGCGTAGGTCGTAAAATAGACTCGACCCTGAGACACAACCGGAATACTTTGCCCTGTTTCGGGCAGTTTCAGCCGCCAGCGAATATTTCTATCCTGCACAACACTCCAATCCAGCGGCGCGGACTGAGACGACGAGAAATCGCCATGAGGGCCAGCGCCTTGATGCCACTCTATAGTAGGGTCTGCACATTGCCCAGTCACTCCCAGCAGGAAGATAGCCAGGATCAATTCGAATCGGCGAAAGAATAATGAACATTGAATAATATGTGAAACACTTTTCACGGACAGCTTACTCCTGATTATTGATGCGTCTTACAAAATGCAGGGCGTTAACACTGCAACATACCACCGAGCCCATTGGGCGCCCTGTTTTTGTTATGGCTTTCGCATTTTAATATCTTTGAAAATATTGACGATACGGTACATTGGATGAAATTGACATTCCCAAATCTAGCATTATTTGAAAAGGTTTACGATGCGTGCTCTTCTTCCGTTGATCCTGCTGTTTGCTATACCTCCAATGACAATCGGTGCTCCGGACCCTCCGCTGAAAATAGCGGGTACCACAGCGGTTGTCTATAAAACGATAGGTGAAACAACGTTGTTTCTCTATATTTTCAACCCCAAAGATCATCAACCGTCAGATGAACGACCTGCCGCCGTTTTCTTTTTTGGGGGTGGATGGAATGGCGGAACACCAACCCAGTTTGAGCATCACTGTAGACACCTGGCTTCGAGGGGGATGGTCGCCATGGTTGCAGATTATCGAGTAAAAAGCCGGCAAGGTACGACGCCTAAGGAATGTGTCATGGACGGCAAGTCCGCCATCCGTTGGATTCGCTCGAATGCTGCCAAGCTGGGAGTCGATCCAAATCGTATCGCTGCGGGCGGTGGTTCCGCTGGAGGACATGTTGCCGCCGCAACTGGCACCGTTGTGGGAATAGAACAGCCAGGAGAAGATAATCGCGTTAGTAGCCAACCAAACGCGTTGCTGTTGTTTAATCCAGTTTATGATAATAGCCCTACCGGTTACGGACATTCCCGAGTTAAAGATGTGTATCCTCAAATCTCGCCAATGCATAACATCAAAAAAGACACACCTCCCACGATCGTCTTTCTCGGAACTAAAGATTCTCTAATTCCTGTTGCCACCGCAAAAGAATATAAGCAACGGATGGAAACTGTTGGACGCCGCTGTGACCTGCATCTTTATGATGGGCAGCCGCATGGTTTTTTTAACTACGGCAAGCAGAAATACTATCTCGACACCGTCGGCAAAATGGACACGTTTCTAGTGTCGCTCAATTATATTAAAGCCAAGAGCGTTAAGTGAAAAGCAAGCAATATTAGAGTGGCTGCTTTCGTTCTTGTTATACGGATGACCGACATGAATTTGGTCTTTAGCAACGTTCATTGTATTGGCGCGGCCGGCACGAACCACGCTTGAAGAATCAATGCAATCAGCCCACACCCCAGTGAGCCAAATAGTAACAGCCCCCTTTTTTCGTGCTTTAATTCCACGAGCATATAATACAACAGGTAGACGCCGCAAAATAAACACACAAGACCCTTCCAGGCATCGTCCTTAAAGGCTTCGATAACAATAATGATGTCGCAAATAAACGACACCAAGCCGAACAACACGACCAATCCTATTAACATATCACGACCCTCCGAAAGGTTGACTTTAATTCTCCAAGCAGAAGCTATCTTAACGTGTCGATTAGATAAGATCAATAAAAGGAGAAGCTGAGCCTGAATGCGTTTCTAGTGTCGCTCAATTATGTCAAAGCGCATTCCAGCAAATACAAGCACCCGTCATTAGAGTGGCTGCTTCTATTCTCGTCTTGCGGCTGACCGACATAGTTTCGGCCGTTAGCTACAAATCTGTTATTATAATTCTGATATTGCCTGCGCCGTTGCCATCATATTTAGAATCCCTGCAATCACGCCGCCACCAAGGGAGCCAATAATTATCAGAACCTTCTTTTCGTGTTGAAATTCCGCGAACATATAATACAGTCCGTAGAAGCCACAAACAAGATACAAGATTCCCTTCCATACCTCGTCCTTAAAAGCCTCAATTAGAACAATCAGGCCACACACAAACGATACCAAGCCAAATAAAATTGCCAATCCGAATAACATATCACGATCCTCCGATAGGTTTAACTTAATCCTCTTAACCCCAAGTATCCTAACGAAACGCATCAATAAAAACAACAAAAGAATTTTGATTGCATCGACGCTGGTAAATATATTTCGTGTACCCGCGACAAAAAAGTCCGATTCTTGATGCAGACAGACGGTTTCGGAAAATATAGAGACCACCCAAACGGGGTGTGTCAAATACCTTATTATGTGGTCGCATGGAGAGTCACAAATTCTGTGGTCATCATAATGGGACAACGAATAAATCCTGTTGCCGTTGGGTCGAAGGGGCCTAAGACGTTTCCGGAAGGCCAAAGCCGAAATGAAACGGGGCAACTAAAATACAGCAACGGATGAAAATAGTTTGCTTACGCCCAATGCTATCGTCTATATTACATCCCGCAACAACATTTCTTTACGGTTTTTCAATGACCCATCTCAGTGACGAGCACCAGGTTACCAGTCGCCGATTCTTTCTGGCAGTTTTGGCCGGGGGATCCTCATCCGTTCTGCTGCCCAGCGACCTCTCCGCTCAGGAACTTGCCAATCCCGCGCTCCGCCGTCTAATCGAAAACCTTCACTACCTGACTCCCGCCGAACAATTCGGTACCGTCGAACGTGGCAATCCGCTTCCATATAAATTACCACCCGCGGATTTAAAAGAGGCCGGGCTGACAAAGGATTCTTGGAAACTTGAGGTCGTCAGTGACGCCGACTATCCGGCCACAATGGGAAAGCAATTCAAACACGCAGACAATACTGCCTTCTCGTACGCGAAATTAATGGAACTTGCCAAAAAACATAGCACACGTTTTATCAAGACCATGACCTGCAACAACATGGAGGCTCCGCTGGGAACAGGAATTTGGGAAGGAGTTCCGTTGCGGGATGTCATCTGGCTGACGGAACCAAAAGCGAATATCCGTCGGGTTTTCTATCATGGTTACCACAATTTGGATCCAAAGCAGATGTTTCAGAGTTCGTTGCCGATCGGTCGGATTCTAGAAGACCCGCCGGGCATGCCTCCGGTAACCCTCGTGTATAAGCTTAACGGTAAGCCCATATCCGGTCGTCGTGGTGGTCCCGTACGACTGGTCGTCCCTGAAACTTATGGCTTCAAGTCGGTAAAATGGCTGACACGAATAACCCTTACGAACCTCCACCACGCAAACGACACCTATCATCGTGGCAACAACGATGTTGATAGTTGGCTAAAGACCATTGCCCGTTTTGGTAGTGTTAACGATGAGGTACCCAAGGGTACGCCAATACCGATAACTGGTCTTGCCCAGGTGGGTATCTCTGGTTTAAAAAAAGTTCAGGTCTGGATCACCCCCTCAAGTCCAGCGCAACCGAAAGAAGAGACACGCTTTATCTATGGTGACTGGCAAGATGCAACGATTCTGCCTCCTCCAACAGACTGGGATGCTAACGGCACTGCAGGTCCCACTGATATGCAGACAGTCTATGGCTTTGACAAGCAATCCGGCAATCCTGCGAGCTGGCCAATCCCCTACACCATTGCACACTGGGCAACTCTGTTACCCCCTGTTCCACCGGGTCGATACACGATCCGCTGTCGGACGATTGACAACAACAATATTGCTCAACCTCTACCTCGGCCTTTTAGAAAATCGGGCAATAGCAGTATTGCCCGGGTTACGGTCGTGGTAGGCGAGTCGTAACCAAGCGTGCTACTGCACTGCAGTTATAAAACAACAGTCCCGCCGTCCGGAAAACTCGTACGCTGTGGACCCCGTTAAGCACATCTTCCCGAGGCGTCAAGCAAAACACCGCTACTGTCCTCCTAGGACATTCCTAAATCGGTCAATGAGCGCTTGTTCTGCTGCATCGACTCCCGCTTCCTTTTCAGCGATTGCATTCATTATCTGGATTAGATTTTGTCCAATTTCGGTCCCTGCTAGGCGTCGCACCTGTTCGATAGTTGTATTTAGAACGGAATTTACACCTCCCTTGTTGATCTGATCTAATACGGTCTGGGCGAGTGTTCTCAATTCAGTCTTTTCAAGATGCGGTTGCGAAGGCGAAACAAGGTCTAGCATAGTTTGGTATTCTTCCTTCCCGATGTTGCCATCTACCGCCATTAGACAAACGAGCGTCGCAATGAATATTTCACCATCAGATACAAGTGCGTACGTCGCCTCTTTCTGACGCTGATCTTGTTCGGACTTTTTCTCTACCGATGTTTTCAGTAGTGCACCGACGTCTACGGCGATGCCTTCCTTGGCATGTTGCAATTGAAAATAGGGCTTTTCCACCAGACGCATGATTTTCGCCAGAAATACTTCAGGGAATTGTTTTACCCGCGAATTGAACTGTTGAGTGACGGCGTTAAAACCTGTTCTGGCATACTGCAATTGGTTTTCAACAGCCACAATTCGGTTATTTAGATCGACGATGACATCATTTCCGTTGAGGTTAGGATATTGTTCAAGTAAGGCCATGAACCGCTGGTGCATGGCGCCAACTGGTTGCTGACCTCCGCTGCCTCTCAGTTCCGACAGGGTTACCTGTAAATCTCGTTCATGGGTGAGGGCCTCCGCTACGACTCGCACTAGATTTGGTATCAAATCAGCGCGACGTTTTAGCGATACGTCGAGATTCGATTTGCCGCGTTGTTGCCAATTGTTTACAAATATAAGGTCATTAAATAGAAACGCGATATTCAATACAATCAGGAAAACAACCGCAACCAAGGCTCCGGCGAAGTAGCCAAACGCGTCGAAGGAAGCGCCCCCGTAAATAGTCATCACGGCCACGATACAGCATGATAGTGCGGTTCCAAGAACCAACAATCCAATTCGAGCGTACTGCCGCATGAGCGAGTTCTCTCCTTGATCACTGATAACAAAATGGCGTTCTTCCCGACTAGCTGTTATCGTAAGGTTCTGGTCCATGGGATTATCTAGTACTGCGGGTCCCAATACATAGATTTCCTGATCGGGCCGCAAGGTCCATTCGTAATACTTGAGATTGCCGGATCGGGAATAGTAAGTTCTTTTCGCGTGAATTTCAGCCCCAATGGCATTTACTGGAATCTCGCCAGTGTCGTCCCTAACATTAAAAACAATCAGTTGGGTCCCACTCTCGACAGTGACCCAGCGAGACTTCTTACCGGACTTTTGCAACCTTTTTAAAAGGTATTTACAATAAACGACCGCTTCGCCGCTGTAGCGCGCTGATATCACCGTTTTGTGGGGCTGAACCTGACCCACGATTTCCGTTATACCGGGAAAAACCCCTTTGACTTTGGAGGTGGGTATATTCTCAATCATCCTTTTAGTGCCCATTTTTCGGTAGCCAATAAATCCCAGAACTCCCATGCCGATTAACTCGGCCAATCCCAACAGTCCAACAATGAAAGGATTTAAAACGGTACCGGTTCGCGTGTGTAAAGGAAAGGGTACTAAAATATCGCGTTCCGCCGACGAAAGCTCGTGCAGTTGCAGGTCGCCAAGACCCATGAATGCGGCGTGCCCGATGTTGGTGAATCGGTTTTGATATTGTAAATACAACTGTTGCGCTTGAGCCGCGTCGCGCTTGATGAGGGCCTGACGGAGTTGCGCCCTTTTGTCATCGGCTGGATTCTGGTTTTCAACTAGAAGACGGTATTGTTCGACACGTTCATTGGCCAGTGTAAACTGTTCAATGGTGACAAATGTCCATTGCAAAAACAGAATAGGTGGCAGTGTCACAAAAACGACAATCGATGAAACCATAATGTGGTGAATGCGAAACAGATTCAACGTCAGTCCGATCGCAAACACAAATGAGAAAACGGCCAACGCCATGTTGCCTACACTGGTCCATCCTCTGCTCGCCAGAATTGCTTTTTCCCCATGGGCGGAAATGGTAAACCGTATAGCTAAGCGATCGGAACTTCCGCCGATCGTACCCTGTTGAAAATTGTATTCGCCCAACACCAGCACTTGAGCATCAGCCTTAATGACGGACTCGCTTTCGCGGTAATTCCCGTAGTATTTGGTTGGTAGGCTGGTCGGGTAAATTTCAGGGCTATTTGCGCTTGCTATTACAAACACACTTCCGGTTGGGTCGTCAACGGAGAAATTGACGGTGGCAGAGGCAGAGTCAACCGTAACCCATGTTGTATCACCCTCGCTATCAGTTTCCTCCCGTTCTTTGGTCCAGTTGTAATAGACAACCGGACCAGCGCCGAGCCGACTACTCAAAACGGCATCTTCGCTTCGCACCTTAGCTTTAATCATCGAGGGGCCGCTGACTAAACCCGCGGCATAAGAAATAGGAAGCCTCTGCACTTCCAGTACGCCCCGCATCCCGTCCATACTACACCCACGCGAAAAGAAGGCGGTGATTAGTAGTGTAATCATGGTCAGCAACTGCGCCAATTTGGATATCCGAGAATCTCTAGTAAGTAATGTTCCGGACATGTTTCTGAATCCAAATCGAATTGCTAACGTAAAGGGATATTCAGGGGGTGTAGTCACCGCCACTAGGACGTTGTCTCCTACTGTTTACTACTATTAATACCAAAAACCTTCGTTTTAGGCGAAATTTATTGGCAGTTTCCGGATGGAGCTTATCGCGAAACGTAAAGAGCGGTTTCGCGTTCAAGGAACCTGGTGCGCACTTGTGGGGCTTTGCGATAGGCGTTATCTGGACCTGGTAGGTAAAATGTCAGGCCAGCCACCGTCCTTCCGCTTCGTTGAATCGCAAACGCGTTGTCGTCTATTTTACGAGTCTATGCTGGTGCAGCAAGATTCCCGTTGCATTTGTTTGATATTCTAAATGGATTCCGATACAATGGGACAGTTGGACATCCACATTTTTGTTCATTTGCATGGAAAGCCTTCCCTTTGTGAACCCCCGCCGATGTGATGTGACCAGCGAGTATTGATGACTGAGTTTTCACGGGCGAGTTAATGAGTGACTGTCCCAATAAAAAAGAAATATAGAACCAGACCACTTAAAGGAAAGCTTCATGACCTTCCGCAGTCTTAGTGTCACATTGGCAGTGCTCGTTTTTGGCTCCAGTACGTTGTCCGCGCAATTGCCAAACACCCAACTTTCGACCATTACTCCCGCGGGCGGTACAATTGGTACTACCGTCGAGGTTACAGTTACTGGAGCGGATCAAGATGACCTTAAAACTCTCGTATTTTCGCATCCTAGCGTTGTGGCGATACAAGTCGTAACCGCAGCGGGCGAATTTGACGCCAATCCCACCCCCGTCAACAACAAGTTTCAAGTGGCAATAGCTGCCGACGTACCTGCGGGTATCTATGAGGTTCGCGCCGTCGGTCGCTTTGGTCTCTCGAGCCCGCGTGCGTTTGTCGTCGGTACTCGTGAACAGATTATTGGCACCGGCAGCAACCATACATTATCAGCGGCTCAAGAAATTCAGCATGATACGGATGTCGTTGGATTCACCGACGCCAGCAAACGCGATTATTTCAAACTCAACCTCACAGCTGGACAACGCATAATTGTGGAGTGTCTTGCACAGCGAATCGGCTCTCGCGTCAATTCAGTTCTGACAATCTTGGATGACCAAGGCCATGAACTCGCACAAAATAACGATGGAATCGGTTTTGATTCGCTTGTGGACTTTACCGCCGCTAACGCGGGGACTTATGTGATTACGGTAAGAGATTTTGTCTATCGTGGTGGTGTCGAATACTTATACCGATTGCTCATCAAGAGCGGTAGTCACGTGGACTACGTGGTACCTTCCGTAGGGAAACTTGGCACAGCATCGGACTTCACAATTGTTGGACGTAACTTACCGGGAGGAAAACCTCTCGCCGACGTGTTTGCCGACGGTGTTCAACTTGAATATCTCACACAAAGCATCCAATTTCCCTCCGCTGTCGTAGCGACAACCGCAATGCATCGAACACTGGTTGAAGAGAGTATTTCTAGTACCGATATTTCAGTGATGGGCGACAAACTTGCGTTCAGCATCAGCGACCTGCCAGTTGTCATAGAGTCCGGCGAAAATGATAGTGCTGAGAAAGCCACAAAGCTGGACGTACCCTGTGTCGTTTCTGGTCGATTTTATCCGGCTAACGATGTGGACTGGTTTGAGTTCACCACAACCAAGGGGCAGGTTTACATCATCGAGGTTGTTAGTCATCGGCTGGGGTTGCCTGTTGATGCCATCATGCTGGTCCAAAAAGTTGTCACCGCAGAGGACGGCAAAGTGACCGTCAGCGCGGTTGCATCGGTGGACGACCCAAGTAATCGGAATGGCCGCATAGGGCAAGAATTTGATGCAACAACCGATGATCCTGTTTACCGCTTTAGCGCTCCAGACGATGCCACCTATCGTGTCCGTATTACGGATCATTTCAGTCGTTCTCGAGACAACCCCCGACTGCAATATGAATTGCGAATTCGGCCCGAGAAACCGCAGTTTATCCTAACCGCTGACTTGAAGCAGATTAAGACCGCTAACGCTAATGAAATTAAAGTCTACTCGCCTGTTTTACGCAAATCTGACACGCTATTAATAAACGTTCGAGCAGAACGGATTGAAGGTTTTTCCGGATCGGTTACCGTGACGGTTGAAGGTTTACCTGCAGGGGTAACGTGTGCGGCAGTTGAGCTCAGTCCTAGCCAAACCGTTGCGAGTCTAGTTCTAAATTCAGCCGCCGACGCGAAAGCATGGCAAGGCAGCATCCACATTATGGGTTCTGCAAAAATGGGTGACGAGCAGGTGAAAGTCGAATCGCGATACGCCGCGGTGACATGGGGCACTGCCAACAAAACTCAGGCTCCGGCCTATTTTCAAAGTCTCGGTAGCTGTTGGTTATCTGTAATCGATGTTGAAGATGGCGCTGCTGTTGTTTCAGTCGGGGATGGTGCGGTACTGGAAACGTCGCGCGGCGGAAAACTTGAAGTTCCTGTTAAGATCGCGAGGGGGGCAGGATTTGAGGGCGATTTGAAATTGGTTGCAACAAATGTTGCAGCCGAAGTTAAGCCGGCAGATCTCACGTTCAAGGCGAATAGTAATGAACAAAACCTCGTCATTGAACTGAAAAACGCTAAGGCTAAGGCGGGCTTGTACACCTATTACCTGCGTGGCGATGGAAAAGTTAAACGAACTCGAAATGCGGAGGCGATTATTCGCGCTGAAGCCAAGTTGGCTCATATTGTTAAGATGTTGGAGGCCGCTGATGCGGCATTAGCCGCCACGACGGCCACAAATAAGGCTGCAGTCGTGGCATTGGCAAAAGCAGTAGTCACCAAAACTAATAGCGAAACTGCGAAAAAGGCGGCGGATACGGGAGCTATAGGTACAGCGGCGGCGGTTAAAATTGCACAGGAATCTTTAGTAAAAGCGCAAGCAGCACTCAAGGCGGCTGGTGAAGATGAAGCCAATAAAAAAGTAGCACAGGAGGCGGTTGTCAAATCCACAGCTGAAGTAGCCGCTAAGACTGAGGCTTCCAAGCTGGCGGTTGAAACCAAAAAAGCGGCTGACGCAGGTGTGATCAAGGCGGTTGCAGAACATAAAACAGTTGAAACAGCGCAACAAAATGCTGCCGCTGAACTTAAGACGGCAATGGAAACGCAAAAACGAACTGCCGCGGCCAAAACGGCGGCTGACAAGGTGCTAGCAGCCGTGAAGAAGGCGGACGTGGCCAAGGATTATGCGGTCGCTGTTGTTTCAACTCCGATCCGCGTTAACGTGGTTGACTCTCCTTTCGCTTTAAGTGAAGTTTCATCGCTGGTTACCGCAGGAGGCGAATTGGAAGTAAAATTTACGATTGAACGCAAATATGGGTTTGTCGACCCAGTTGACTTGACTTTTGCCATTCCGGGTGCCCTTAAAGGTGTTGCAGTGGCTAAGGTCAAAATCGCGAAAGACGCGTCTGAGGCAATGGTCAAACTGACCGCGACGGCCGAGGCTACCGCGGGGAAACACACGATCGAAGTTGCCGGAGCTGCCAAGTTCAATAACGTTCCCGTTACTGCAAAATCAATACTCAATTTGGAAGTTGTCGCCGCTGCCAAAACACCGGACACTGAATAGTCAACACCGAAAACCATAATCTGGATATTCCAATAATTCAAACAAACGCCTTCCACGGAAACTAAACGTCATGAACCAAATTATTTCAACACGTCGCTGCGTAATTATTGCTCTGGTTATGGGTTGCTCCTGTAGTTTGGGAGAATTGTCATCAGCAGAAGACGAAGCCATCGAGATAACCGTG